>CAVDDT010000040.1:0-13099 GCA_963607765.1 Paratractidigestivibacter sp.
GATCTTTTTTATTTTGCAATTATTAATTAACCAACAAGCGTAGTCCATAATAGACTAAGTGGCATCACTAGAATTAGTGCTGGCATTAAATCTACTAGTTCAACGCTTTTTATTTTAGATACTCTAAAGCCTGCTGCTAAAGTAAGTACACCTCCACATGCGCTTAAATCTGCAAACATTGAAGGTGTAAGTACATTAGCTAATAGCTTACCAGCTAAAAATACTGCAAACAATATGAACACTTGAGGAAGAGGTATGACACAAACCGATTTGCCAAGTTCACACGCGAATATCATAGCTGTAAAACCATCTAAAACTGCCTTTGACATAAGAAGACTAGGATCTCCTGTTATGCCCTCGCTCAAGGCACTATACCAGCCAAATCCACTGCAACAAAACAACGCAACAGCAGTAACATAGAATTCCATATCAATTTCTTTTCCACCTAGATGCATTTTTTCTACAAGCCAAGTGAAGAAAACCTTAGTATGTTTTTCTAAATTGAGCGAATGGCCAATTATATAACCAATAATGATAGCTAAGACAACTGGTGTCATAGAAGAAGCTTTAATGATGGAGTTGACTCCGATAGCGATGGAACAAAAGCCAAACAAGATAGGGAGAGTTGACTTTATCTTTTCCGAAACACTGTTCTTTATAAGTGATCCAAATAAGCCACCAGCTAATACCGCAAAGCAGTTTGTTAGTACTCCAATTGGCATATTACCAATCCTTTACAGAACCATCAAATGCTCTTCTAGCAACAGTGCTTCCTCTTTCTTTTGCAGGATATAGCTCTTCCGCATTATCTGCAAGTTCAATGCCGATACCAGGACCCTCTGGAATTAGCATACATCCATTTTCAAATTTAAGTGGATTTTTAACCATTGCGTCTTCTTGACCATTTAAACAGAAACTAGGAAGTTCTTGAATTCCAAGATTTGGAATCGAAGCACAAATTTGAAGACATGCTGCTGTAGAAACTGGTCCAAGTGGATTATGTGGAATAACTAAGACATCATTTGCCTCAGCTAGTGCACAAATCTTTTTGCTTGTTGTAATACCACCTACCGCACATACATCAGGTCTAACATATTGACAAGCATTACGCTTCATCAATACCGCAAATTCTCTTAGATCAATTGCACGCTCACCTGTTGCAATAGGAACATTTACCTTAGCTGCAACTTGAGCCATTGTATCAATATTATCTGGTGGTACTGGATCTTCTAAAATCATAGGGCGATATGGTTCAACAGCCTTGCCAAAAGCGATTGCTTCAGGAAGGGTCATACCACGATGTACCTCAAGAACAAAGTCAAAGTCAGGTCCAACCGCCTCACGGCAGATTCTAACTTTTTCAACTTCTCTTTCAATTCTAGAAGCATAGAATTCACCCTTACCATCCGGTGAACTAGTAGGACCATTACAGAAAATCTTTGCAGCTGTAAAGCCCATATCCTTTAGTTCCTTATATTGTCTAGCAAGCTCTTCTTTATCTTCCGTTACTTTCATAACGCTTGCATAAACTCTAACTTTATCACGAGTCTTGCCACCTAATAATTCATATACTGGAACACCTAATGCTTTTCCTTTAATATCCCATAAGGCGATATCAATTGCAGAAATGGCGCTCATGATAACTGAACCTCTAAAGTATACAGAACGTAAGAAATTTTGATTAAAGTCCTCAATATTAAATGGATCTTTGCCAATCAAATAATCTTTAAACTTTAAGATTGCATCAGCTGTAGCTTGAAGATAGCCCCAGTTTCCTGCCTCACCTAAGCCAACAATTCCTGCATCTGTATAAACTTGAACAAACAAGTAATGTTTCGCAAAACGAAGTTTAACATCAGTAATTTTCATTTGTTTATCCTTTCTTTCATAAACTCAATATGAAGTTTTACTGCCTTTTCCCATTCAGGAGTTCTATTGACAGTAAAACCATGTCTAGCACTTTTAAATCTTTGAGCTGTAACACATACCCCATTTTTAATTAATTTACTTGCGAACGATTCAGTATCATCTCTTAAACTATCTTCTCCAGCTGAGATTATTAAACTATCTGGAAAAGAAGCCAATTCATCATCACTTGCAAACATTGGTGAACATAGTGGATCTTTTGGATCGCTATCATCCACATAAAAGTCAGTATATAGTTTTTCTGTTTGAGCTCTTTTTACCCAAAATGGGTCTTGCCTTAATTCATTAGATAATCTATCTGCAGGATTAGCACTATTGTCTGTTGGAAAATATTCCATTAATGCGCATAAGGGATTTAATTTTTTTGTATGTGCATTTTTAATTAAAGTGCTAGCTACTAAATTGCCGCCTGCACTGTGTCCTGCAAGAATTATCTTATCCCTATTAATTCTTAACTTATTTGCATTTTCAAACACATATAAGCAAATTTCATAAACTTCATTTAAAGCATATGGGAATGGATGTTCAGGAGCTAAGCTATAGTCAACATCCCAAACAACACAATCTAATTCTTTCATTAAAGTACTAGCATATCTTCTATCACGATTGCTTCTTCCTTTAATAAAACCACCACCATGGAAATTAATCACCAGTGGTGAATTTCCATTACTTTTTCCAATTATGAATACATGAACCTTATATCCATTTTCAGTTTCAATGTAAGTTTCATTTTCACCAGGAAGAGCATCAAGCTCTTCCTTGGTTAATAGTCCAAATTGGTCTCTTTCTCTAACTGTTTGAGCTAATTTGATTTTTTCCTCTAGTTTCATATTAGAAAGCAGGGAAAACAGTCATTGTATAGAGAATATAAACAATTGGAAGAATGATTGAAATTAACCATCCACCTTTAAATAATGTCTTTAAATCATAGCCGCCATCAGCCATACACATTGGAACAGCTGGAGTAGCCATTGGTGTTAAGAATGCAGTTAATGATCCAGCATTTACAAGAAGAACAAGTCCAATTGGATTAGCACCTAATGCTGAACAAGTTAATAGACAAATTGGAACAAATACTGCGCTAACAGATCTATTTAACATAAATTGAGTTAAGATAAACGGAATTATAAAGAATAATGCACCAAGTAAGTAACTATTTGTAGTGCCACCAACAGCATTAGCTAAAGCGTTTCCAATCAAATCGCCTGCACCTGTATTAGTTAAAGCAGAACCCAATGCAAGAGCACCAACAAACAACATTAACATATCCCACGGAATATCTCTTAAAGCACTCTTTTGATCAACAACACCAAACAATATCATCAATAAGCTTCCAACTAAGGCAACAAACCAAGTAGTAACACCAAGTTGACTTGAGAAGATCAAGCAAACAATAGTAGCAAAGAATAAGAAGATACCAATCTTATCTGTAGTAGGACTTAATTTAGTCTTAGTATCATTTTTCTTTTCTAAAGCTTCAATTGGAACAACTGGTTGTTCAGGCATAAACTTAGGTCCAACTAATAATGCCCAAAGTGGAACAATAATCAATACTGGCCAAGCACCAATTGTAAAATCAATTGCACGCATGCTAGTTCCTTCAAAACCATAAGTTTCCATAAAACCAGTAAATTGACCTGCTTGTTGAATAGCTGTTGCAAGAGGCAAAATACCACAACAAGCAACACATACTACCATGATTGGGAACATATATTTAGAACGGCTGTTGCCAGTCTTATCACAAAGTGCTGCAAGAAGCGGACTAACGATTGCATATACAACCATTGGACTAGCAATAAAGTTAGTTAATAATACAGCTAATAAAATATAACCAAAGTATGCTTTCTTAAAACTTCCTTTAGTTAATTTCATGATTCCATTGCACATTCCATCAACAAGTGAAGTGCGTCTAAAACCAGAAGCAACTACAAACATTGTTGCCATTAAAATTGTGTTTACATTAGAAAAGCCTGCAAGAGCACCTGAAGCATCAACACATCCAGTGATATAAAGTGCTGCCATAGATAACAATGCAGTAAGCCACATAGGAATCTTGTTTAACATGTAACTAATTAAAGTTAATACGAAGATAACTATGCAAATTGTCATTTGAGTAGTCATAAGTTCCTCCCTTTACTCAACCCAATAAAATGGGCTCTTTATGACTATATGTTAGCGTTTACATAAAAACTTAGCTTTCCTTTTATTTTCATCATTTTTGATGGAAAATTGTTACTAGTTTCACAATTTTACTTATTTTATTCAATATTCTTCATAAATAAATCCAAATATTTTCCCTGTTTAATATAATCAAATTAAAAATTAATATTTTTTATAAAAAAGTTAAAACGCCTTATAAATTAGCTATTTGACAATATATTAAAAATTAAATATTCTAAAATAGTACAAAGAGCATAAAAACAACCTAAATATTTTGATAGGTAAAATATTTGGATTTAATAAAAAGAAGGTATTTTAATGAGTGATGCAAATTATGAACTAGATTTAATACAAGATGGTATTCATATAGGTGCTTTCGCCCACACCATTACTAACTATCGTTATCATTGGCATGGTGATGAATATGAATTGAATGTATTACTTAAGGGAACGCAAGACTATTGTTTGGGTTCTACAAGCCACATCCTAAAAGAAAACGATGTTTTAATTACTACTCCAGGTGTTGGGCACGCCTCAATGAGCCTTGAAGCTGATACAACTGCCCTTGTTTTACATTTCTCTACTTCTGCATTTAAATCATTAGGCAAAAAAGGAATCATCTATAATTTTGATTGTTGTTCAAATAGCAAAACAAGAGACAGCAATTCATATCGATATATTAGATTTTATGCAGCTAATTTATACCAAATTGTAAAAGAAAACCAACGCTTTTCACGTTTTGCGGCAAAATCATGTTTAGAGTTATTAGTTATTCATTTATATTCTAACTTTAAGCCTGAACCATTTGTCATTCAGCCAGAAGACATCGATAGACAAAGAATAGCTAGAAGCATGCTTTCTTATATTGAAGAACATTATGCAGAAAAATTGACACTTGAAGAACTTGCAAATTATACACAATACAATCGAACTTATTTTTCCACTTTCTTTAAACAAATGACAGGAATTAAATTCCATGATTATTTAACTAGAGTTCGTTTTCAACATGCCCTTCTTGATTTAACTAATACCGATGATACTTTGACTGATATTGCTTTAAGAAATGGATTTGCTGATTTGAAAACATTTAATGCATATTTTAAAAACGCAATCAATCGTACGCCAGCAGAATATCGAGAACAGCTTCCATTAGATCGTGTTAAAGACAATAGCCATCGTTTTATAGATTGTGATAATCCAATACTAAAAAAGAAACTTGATGAGTTTCTTTATGTAGGAAAATGATTATTTTATTTCATATTTCTTGGCAAAAGAAATAAATTTATTTAATTGTTCTGGAATAAATATGCCTTTTTTCCAAATAATTCCATGAATGCTGTTTAATTTAGGCAAAATAGGAATCTTTACAAATTTATCTTTGTCTGCATCTAATATAGAGTAAAAGAAAGCACCAGATTTTCCATCTTCAATGCATTTTAAAGTTGTACTTATTTGACTGCAATACATCGAAATATGTGGTGTAATATTAGCGGATCTAAATAAAGAGACAATAGTTTGTGTTTGAACCGAATCAGTGTTAAACAAGACTATTTTTTCATCCTTCAACATATCAATGGTAATACTCTTTTTCTTCGCAAAACGGTGTTTTTTTGAAACACAGTATACATATTCATCATTAAGCAAAACATGAGAATTATATTTCTCTAAGTTATAAAAATCCAAGTTCGCAATGGCAACATCAATTTGTTCACTATCCAAAAGGCTTCTAGCTCTAATTGAACCATATTCTAAAAGCTGAACAGGGATATGATATTCTCTTTCAAAGTCATCTTTTAATTTAGGAAAAAAGACCGTACTAATCATTGGCGGAATGCCTATCTTAATAGGATGATTATCTTCGCCAACATCAGAATAATTAGAATAAAGTTCATAAGTTTGTTTAAGAATGTTTTCTGCTTTTTTATAAAATTCCCCACCATCTTTAGTAAGCGTAATTCTGTTTTTTCCATGATTGAATAATTTAATATGAAATTCATTTTCTAAATCTCTAATTGAAGTAGAAATAGTCGGTTGAGAAACATATAAGGACTGAGCAGCTCTTGTGATACTGTGATATCTACATACAGCACAAAAATATTCTAATTGAGTTAATGTCATACTTTTAGTATAGAAAAAAACTATACTAACGTCAATTTTATCAAATATACATTATGCTAACGAATAAATATACTTAAATTGTATAGAGAGAAGGAAATATAAATGTCAAATCAAGAACAAGTTAATAAGCTAACCAACATCATTGCTCAATTTGTTGGCTTTACGGCTAAGAAATTGCCAGATGATGTAATCACAAAATTATGTGAACTAAAGGAAAAAGAAGATTCTCCTTTAGCTAAAGTAATTTATGAAACAATGTTTAGAAATCAAGAATTAGCAATGAAATTAAACCGCCCATCTTGTCAGGATACAGGCGTGCTTCAATTTTGGGTTAAATGTGGCACAAAGTTTCCATTAATTGATGAATTAGAATCATTATTAAAAGAAGCAGTAGTGAAGGCCACATTTGATACACCACTTCGACATAATTCTGTGCAAACATTTGATGAATACAATACAGGAAAAAACGTTGGCAAAGGAACTCCAACGGTATGGTGGGATATTATTCCAAATAGTGATGAATGTGAGATTTACACATATATGGCAGGTGGTGGCTGCACACTTCCTGGTAACGCTACCGTACTTATGCCAGGAGAAGGCTATGAAGGCATCACAAAGTTTGTCTTAGACCGTATGACTAGCTATGGCTTAAACGCTTGTCCGCCACTTCTAGTTGGGGTAGGTGTTGGCACCTCCGTTGAAACAGCAGCCTTAAATTCCAAGAAAGCATTAATGAGACCAATTGGCTCACATAACGATAACAAGAATGCAGCAAAGATGGAAAGACTATTAGAAGAAGGCATCAACAGCATTGGCTTAGGGCCACAGGGAATGGGCGGCAAATATTCGGTTTTAGGTGTAAATATTGAAAATACTGCACGTCATCCAAGTGCTATTGGTGTGGCGGTAAACGTCGGCTGTTGGAGTCATAGAAGAGGTCACATTATCTTTGATAAAGATCTTAACTTTAAAGTAGATACGCATACTGGATTTCAATACAAAGAAGAAAATAAATAGGAGGCAATTATGGCATACGAAATTAAACATGGTAAGAAAATATTAACTACACCAATTTCAAGAGAAGACTTAGAAGATATTCATATTGGCGATATTATCTATTTAAATGGAGATATTACTACATGCCGTGATGTTGCCCACAGAAGAGTAGTGGAAGAAGGAAGAATGATGCCAGTTGATGTAAGAAATGATGCTATTCTACATGCTGGCCCTATCGTTAGACCGCTAGGCAATGAAAAATACGAAATGGTATCTGTTGGGCCAACAACTTCAATGAGAATGGAAAAATTTGAATATGAATTTGTTCAAGCAACTGGTGTTCGTGTTATAGTTGGCAAAGGTGGTATGAGAGAAAATACAGAAAAAGCATGCGAAGAATTTGGTGCTATTCATTGTGTATTCCCTGCCGGAAATGCTGTCGTTGCCGCAGTTGAAGTGCAAGAGATTGTTGAAGCAGAATGGAAAGATTTAGGGATGCCAGAAACATTGTGGCATTGTCACGTTAGAGAATTTGGCCCACTAATTGTTTCCATCGACTCTTATGGCAAAAACTATTTTGAGGAAAAGAAAATAGAATACAATAAAAAGAAAGACGAACAAATCGAAATAATTTCTAAACAAGTTGGTTTTATTAAATAATGTCTATATACAAGTTGTGCCCCAATATATGGGGCACTTATTTATAGTTCTTTCTCAATAGAAACTCTTAAATCATTAAATTCCTTTAAACGATCTTTAGTTACTTCTGGATATTTAGGATCCATGTCCTTTAGACTCTTTAAAACGATTTCACTTACAATATAGCGCATATACCATTTATGATCAGCGGGAACAACATACCATGGAGCTTCTTTGCTGGCAGTGTTATTAATCGCATCTTCAAAAGCTTCTTGGTAGCCATCCCAATAGCCTCTTTCTTCCCAATCATGAGTAGAGAATTTCCAGTTTTTCTCAGGCTCCTCAATTCTAGATAAGAAACGCTTAGCTTGTTCTTCCTTAGAAACATGAAGAAAAATTTTAACTGTTCTTACGCTATTTCGATAAAGATACTTTTCAAAGTGGCAAATATCTTCATATCGATCTTTAATCACACTATCGACATCAATTCGATCTGCATGTGCTTGATTCTCATATAATTTCTTAACTTTAGAAATTAAAACATCCTCATATTGTGATCTATTAAATATTGCGATTTCTCCTTTGGCAGGCACTTGTTTCTCGATTCGCCATAAAAAGTCATGAGCTAATTCATCACTACTAGGTGATTTGAAAGCTGATTCATGAACGCCATGGGGGCTCATACAAGTAAGAACTGACTTAATAGTTCCATCTTTTCCAGCTGCATCCATTGCTTGAAATAAGAAAATGACACCCTCTTTTTTCTCTGCATAAAGCTTGTCTTGAAGCTCTGCTATCTTAATACCATTTTCTTCTAATTTCTTTAAAGCTTTTTCTTTATCCTTACACAAAGAAGTTTCATCAGTAGAAGCCTTATTTATATCAAACTTCTTACTGCCATCAAAACAATATTTTTCAGTTAATTTAGACATATTTCTCCTTACCAAATGATAGTTTATCATTAAGACACATACCATTAATTTCCCTTATGTTATACCTTTATCCATTATATTAAAACATGTATGCTAAGCACACATGTTTTAAAATTATTTAACTTCTGTATTACTTACTTTATATACACAAGCCTTCTT
The DNA here is from genome assembly GCA_963607765.1 of Paratractidigestivibacter sp. Classification (GTDB taxonomy): domain Bacteria; phylum Bacillota_I; class Bacilli_A; order Erysipelotrichales; family Erysipelotrichaceae; genus Colivicinus. The sequence goes on from CAVDDT010000040.1 coordinate 8,931, forward strand.
TTTTTCTGACCAAGTCCAGTCTTTTCCATATGCATCCTCGCAAGTAACAACACTAGAGTCATCCCCACCTGAATCAGGAGTTTCAGAAGAACTTATTGTATAAGTATATTCAACCGGAAAACTATTAAGTAAATCGTTTCTTACCGCAATGGCTTTTAAAGTGGTTGTTTCTGTAATCTTGATTGGATTTCCATCATATACAAGACTATTTTCAGTAGGCTCACTTCCATCTAAAGTGTAATAGATAGTTACATTATCAGTATCACAAGATAATTCTATGTACTTAGCACTTTCAAATGTTCCAGATTCAATATTAGCCTTTACCTCTTCAGCCCTTTGACAAGCAGAAATCAAAACAGAAATGCTAATATTTCTATCAGTATCTAAAGCTACAACATTATCAGGAAGAATAATTTTTCCATATGCAGTACTTTGTTGAGCATACTTGTTGCTGGAATCAAATGTAGGCAATGAATCCCATTCAATACTAGCTTTTATCGTACTGCCATCAGTTAAAGAAACATTTGTTTCACTAGGCAAATTCCAGTTTTCACTACTTGCATCAATTCTAGAAACAACCATATCGCTTAATTCATCAATTGATACCAAACCAGTTTTTTCTGTCATAGGGAAATTTATATACATTACATATTTTCCATTTTCCTTAACAACATTAGCCTTGATACTACTATCATTATTAACAATGATGGTTGTACCAGTCATAATAGCCTCTATATCAGCATTTAATTCTAATCTAGCTGTATAAGAACTACCATAAGCAGCTTTCTTATCACTAGGTGCCCAAGTAACTTCGCCAATATACTTTGTGAAATCGTAAGTATTTGTCACTGTAATCATGGCTGATTTAACAGCAGTATTTAGATTTTCGCCAACAAGAGGTTGATCTAATTCAATTTCAATTTTATTAACAATTGGATTATAGATAGCAGTTAAAGTAACATCGCTATTAGTGCTTACTGTAAGAATATTATCGTTTTCATCACCAGTAACACCACTAGGAATATTTTCCCACTTTACAAATTGCTCATCTTTTTCAAGTGGAGCACCAATCTTTATAGTTTCATCTTTGTAAAAACTAAATGTCTTAGTGAACAATTCATCTTTTTTTAAGCCTGTATCTTTGCCAATCACGGTAACTGTATAAGGATTCTCTACAACATAATTAAGGATTGTCTCAGAAGATTGGGCATAGCCATCCAATTTTCCAACAACATGAGCTTTGATAACATATGTTTTCTTCTCACCCTTATTAGCAGGTAAAACAATTTCACCGGAATAAGTTTTAGCTTCTCCATCATTAATAGAATATTCTATTATTCCACCTTCAGTAGCTGTTGATAAAGCAACTTTTATCTCATTTTTATATGTACCTGATTCAATATTAGAAGTAGGTGCACTAGCTGGTGATAAAGAATTTACATTCAAATTAACTTTTAAAACTATTTTATTTGAATTATCAAACTTACTATTTTCTTTTAACGGAATTGTTACATAAGGATTGTCTTTAAATGAGTCATCTTTATTTAAAGCATTTGTATAATCAACTTTATCTTTATCAACTTCAACAGTATAGGTGTTACCATCATTGCCTGTTATTAAAGCGGTATTAGGAAGAGCATTAGCAATACCATCTTTGCTCGAAACATTAACGCTAGTCTCAGCTACTGCAGTAATCTTTATTTTTTCTGTGCTTATTGCACTACCAAAGATAAACAAAGAACCATCAGGATTAATCGTTACCGTCTCAGCACTATATACACCATTGCCATACTTAACAGTAACACCTTCCTTAGTTACATTAAATGCGATGTCTTTGTCTAAATCCTGATCAGCTTTTACATAAGCATAGTAAGTCGCTCCATATTGAGCATATTCACCAGCAACGTTAGTCTTTCCATCAAGAACCTCAACCCAAGTAACATTGACTGTTAAACTATTTCCTTCACCCCAAGTTAAAGTGCCAGTGCTAGCTAATTGTTCATTAGCTACAGGGGCATCAACAGACAGAGTTAATCCATCATCATCGCCAATACATGTTACATAGTTAGCTATTAAATTTAAATCGCTATCTGGCATTGTTATTGTGACATCAACATTATTTCTATTAGATTCAGTAATTATCCCCTCAACATCATTCCATGATTTAAACACTTTTGATGAATCAACATACGATCCATTAACAATCGCAATATCACCGGCATCATAATATCCATATACATCATCATTAACGCTAAGAGTATATTTACCTTTAACAGTAACGGTCTCTTCTTTTACATCAGTTATATTGTCGCAATAAATAGCTGTATATTGTATTGTATATGTAGCTTCCTTATTATCCTTAACCAATAAATCAACCGCTGTGTTATAAGGCTTCCAATTACTATATGTGCCATTAGATTCCTTAATACGATAGAAAACGCTAGAACCAGTTGTATCTGTATTTAAAACAAGCTTTCTTGAATTAAGCGAAGCTTCATCAATAGTTACTGTAGCTTTTTTATCAGTGACAATTGAAATAGGAGAATTTCCATCATTAGAATAAAAACTATCATAAGTACGAAGCCATGCAAAGTTTATTTCAGGATAGTGTCCTTGTGCAATAGCACTCATATTGTAGTAAATAGTAGTTAAAATAGAAATCTCGCTATCAGAACCATAATTGGTTTCTTTAGAAGTTATTCCCTCAGTTAAAGGGGTAGTGGTATCGCTAACAGCAGAATGGCTACTATTCCAGTTCTTTGCCTTTGTCACATAGTCTGTATCTACAATACGGAAAACAATATCAACAATCGTATAGAACGATGCTTCAAGTTTTTCAAGCTCATCAGAAGTAAAATAACTACTAGCAGTACAATTTGTTTCATAATTTTTTGTATACATGAAATAATACCAAAACTTGCTTGTCCACTTAATTCTTTCTTCATCGCTAAGCTTGCACCAGTCACCAAGCAAATCATCATAAATACTTACATATGATTCATTGTCAATAAAAGCTGAAGCACCATATGATAGACAAGTCGTTATTTCGCTTTGTTCAGTTGCGGTTTTACTAAATACTACCTCAATAATGGATTGAAGTGCTTTTTGGAAAGGATAAGGCGTAAAATCATCATGAGTTAAATCGCCAATCTTAGTAGCATAACTATTACGATAGTCGCCATTATAGCATTCATATAAGCCCCAAGATAATAGAGCTCTCCAGAAAATGCGTAGGTACTCACTTTGCGTTATGCCCTCACCAGTATAGTCAACTTCATCAACTATATCACCAACAACAAAGCCAGTAATGTCAAAATCAGCAATCTTAAAATAATCAGTAAAGTGAATATCTTTATTAATTGAAACAAGATGTTTCAACATTTCACTCGTATCATAATTAGAAGAACCGACTTCATAAGCTGTATTATCATGCCAAGTCTTGTAAGTAGAAGCCCAATCCTTGCCTTTTAGAATTGACCAAACTGTGCTATCAGTCTCTACTTCATCAGAAGAAGAACCAGGAACGTAGTGATCAACACCATATCTTATAAAGCCCATTTCCTCTGGAGCTACAAGAGGAACTAAGTCAACCATATTAATACAGTTATGAATAGAATAGTACTTACTTTCATCAAGTTTCATAGCAGTGTTAATGCCACCTTGAGGAGCCTCAAAACAATAAGCGTATACTTGATTACTTGTTGAAAAAGACTCTCCGCTGCAATATTCTTCAATTAAACGCTTAGCAGTTAAATTTGCAGTAGCACCAGCTCTAGAATAACCAGCAATCCAAAATTTTACTTTTCCATTAGCGACATAATCTTCCAAATTATAATTTTCGATATAATCTTTTACAGTATCAAAAACAGTATCAGCAGCACTGGCAAAGCCGCCTTCTTCACCGCTTTCACCAACCGTTACATTGCTTGCCCACTCAGACTCATATCCTTGTCCTCTTATCGCAATAGGAACAAGGATATATTCATAACTATCTTCATCAGTAATCTTCTTTTGGCCAATCGCAACACCTATACTTCCTGTAGTAGGCTTAACACTATTAAAATCATTGATAAAAATATCTTCTTGTTTAACGCCAATATCAGTTAAGAATTTCTTAATATTTTGTGACTTATAAGTATATGAACGATCTCCATATTGTTTATTAATAT
>CAVDDT010000041.1:0-13066 GCA_963607765.1 Paratractidigestivibacter sp.
GTGTAGCCAATATGCTTCCTGCGATATTGCTGGCAATTATTTTTGCCTATTTGCCCATTAGTTTTTAATTATGGAACTTGTAGTAAAACATTTTGATGAATTAAGCAATAAAGAATTACTTGAAATATTTAAGCTTCGTGTAAGTGTTTTTGTTGTTGAACAAAATTGTCCTTATCAAAAGATTGATGAATATGATGAAAAATCTATTCATGTCTATTTAAAGGAAAACGAAGAGATTGTAGCTTATGCAAGAGTACTGCCTAAAGGTTGCACGTATGATTGTGTATCAATTGGTAGAGTCTTGAGTATAAAAAGAAGAATGGGCTTGGGTACTAGAATAGTTAAAGAGGCAATCAAGGTGGCCAAAAGAGAGTTTAATGCGAATAGTATTAAAATAGGTGCTCAAGTATATGTTAAGAAGATGTATGAAGATTGTGGCTTTAAGGAAATATCAAACGAATATCTAGAAGATGACATTCCTCATGTGGATATGATGCTTGATTGTTAAACTCAACCAATGGTTTGTTTATAATTTTTTATAAAGATATATTGTTTAACTAAAGGAGGCCCAGAATGAATCAAGAGGAAATTGGAAAGTTCATTGCAAAAACTCGAAGAGAAAAAGGTTTTACTCAAGCTGGTCTAGCGGAAAAACTTGGAATTAGTGATAGGGCTATTTCAAAGTGGGAAAATGGAAAAAATATGCCGGATGTTTCTATTATGTTGGAACTGTGTTCTTTGCTAGATATTGATATAAATGAGCTTTTATCTGGGAAGAGATTGAATATGGAAAATTATAAAGAAATGGCAGAAAAAAATTTAGTAGAATTGACAAAACAAGAAGAACTAAATAATAAAAAATTGCTTTCATTAGAAGTTGTGATTGGATACAGTTCTTCTATATCGTTTCTTGTTTTGTTGAATGCAGCTTGTTTTGCGGTAGAAAACAACTATTGGAGAATTGGAATGATTCTTGTTGGCAGCGTTATTTTTGCGATAGGAATGTATTATTCTATTAAGCTTGAACATGATGCTGGTTATTATGAATGTCCTAATTGTAAAGAAAGATATGTTCCAAAGATGAAAGATGTTGTTTTAGCAGTTCATGTAGGAAGATCTCGTAATTTAAAATGCCCATATTGTGGAAAAGCAGGCATGCATAAGAAGGTGCTAGTTAAGTAGGTTGATTTTATCTATTTGTTAAATGTGATAAGATAATAAGGCTTATGAAAAAGATATTAACGATACTAGCAGTCCTAGTAATTGGCTTATTAGTATGTGGCTTTACTTTTGAAACTAGTGATGATGATAGTGATTCATCTACTTTTGATATTAATGATTTATATGATTATCAAAAAGAGTTTAAGAGCGTAGAAATAGGTGTATGTTCAAGTAGTTCTACAAAGACTTATATGGACTATAGAGCTACTACAGCTAGAGCTAGTAGACAATATCAATTTATGCATAATGAGATGACGGTAGATGAGACTACTGGTTTTCTATATGATGAAGATGGTTTTATTGGCGTGGCACTTGGGTCTTACTATGGTGAAATAGGCGATCGATATTACTTTACGCTTGATTCGGGTATTGTGCTTCCTTTAGTAAAATGTGAAGAAAAGGCTGACGAGGATACTGATGAGAGTGGCTGTTATCACTTGTCTGATAGTTCAGTTATGGAGTTTGTTATTGATAAGGACTATGCTTTAAATTATTTTGGTAGATTATCTAATGATTATGTCTTAAATGGCAATTATAATAATTATTCATTATTTAATGGTTCAATCGTTAAGGTTGAAAAAGTTCTTGATGAAAAGAATGAGAATTATGTGACTTATTCTAGTGAGAGCGTTACTCCTGTTAATAATGATATTTTTAATTATGGAAGTGGTTATTAAAAATGAAAAAGGTGCTAGTTATTGTTGGCCCAACAGCTAGTGGCAAGACTTCTTTTGGCATTTTGTGTGCAAACAAATATAATGGTGAAATAATTTCTGGTGATTCTATTCAAATTTATAGAGGACTAGATATTGGTAGTGCGAAAGCTACTGTTATAGAAAGAGATAGTGCTGTTCATCATTTGATTGATATTAAGGATGCAAGTGATAACTATTCGGTAAAAGAGTTTCAAGAATTAGGCAGAAACTTAATTGATGATATTACAAGTAGAGGGAAGCTTCCAATTATTGTTGGCGGTACTGGTTTGTATATTAAGGCTCTTCTATATGACTATACTTTCTATGATGAACAAGAGCCTGATAATGAGTATACAGAATTGTCTAATGAAGATATTTATAACATTCTTCTTAAGGAAGATCCAAAGTGTTTAGAGAAAATTCATATTAATAATCGAAAAAGGCTTGTTAGAGCTTTGAATGTTTTAAGAAAACATTCTTTAGGAATCTCACAAATTAGAGAAAATCAATCTCATGAACTTTTATATGATGCAAAGCTTATTGGCCTTACAAAGGATAGAGAAACTTTATATAAAGACATAGAGACTAGAGTTGATAAAATGGTTGATGATGGTTTAATCGATGAAATAAAAGGATTATTGGATTCTGGTATTTCTTTTGAGAATCAATCAATGCAGGGGATTGGTTATAAAGAATTTAGGGCATATTTCAATAATGAGAAGTCATTAGAAGAGTGTGTAAATGATGTAAAGCGTAATACTAAGCATTTTGCGAAGAGACAATATACTTGGTTCAATAATCAAATGCCTATTGAGTGGTTTGATAACAGAGATGATGCGATTTTAAGTATCGAGTCTTGGCATTAAAATTGTGTTGACACCTTGACTTGCTTGGTAGATAATAATAGAGGTTATTGTTTGGCAATAACTTTTTAAATACTTAAATTTATGAAAGACAAGAACAAAGTTATATTAATGTGCAGTGATTGTTTATCACGTAATTACACAACTCATAAGAATAAGGCTGACGCGTCTAAACGTTTAGAGCTTATGAAGTTTTGCCCAAGATGTAATAAGCATACAATGCATAAGGAAACTAAATAGGAGGTCAATATGAAGTGGTTTAGTCCTAGTGCTATCTTTAAAGAGATTTCTAAAATTAGATGGCCAAAGAAAAATGATTTGCTTACTAATAGTGTCCAAGTAGTTATCTTTACAGCCTTTTTCGGTTTATTCTTCTACTTGTGCCAATTCTTAGTATCTGTTTGTCTAAAGTTGATAGGAGTGTAGTAGATAATGTCTGATCAAAGTACAGAAAAAAGATGGTATGTAGTTAATACATATGCCGGTCATGAAAATAGAGTTAAAGATAATCTTGAAAAAAGACTAGAAACAATGGGAATTTCTGATAATCTATTTAGAATTGTTGTTGCGGAAGAAACTCAAATTGAAGTAAAAAATGAGAAGACTAAGGAAGTTGTTAGAAACATTTTCCCAGGTTATTTGTTTGTTGAAATGATTATGACTGATGAAGCTTGGTATGTTGTTAGAAACACACCTGGCGTAACAGGATTTATCGGTTCTTCTGGTGGTGGTGCTAAGCCAATTCCGGTTAAGGATGCTGAAATCGAAACTATATTACGTAGAATTGGACAATCTGATAAGGCTGTTGAAGTTAGTTTCAAAATTGGCGATTCAGTTAAAATTCTATCTGGCCCATTCTCTGGTATGGAAGGTACAGTTGAGTCTATGAATGATGAAAGCCAAGTTGCTACTGTATTAATTATCTTATTTGGTAGAGAAACTCCAACTGATATCAATTACGTAGATTTAGAGCCTGCTCTATAATATGAGAGACCAATCTTAGGGTTGGTCTTTTTTTGTGGCTTAGTTTTATAATAAAAAGTAATAATGATCATGTTTATTGGGAGTGTTTAATATGGGCGAGGAAATTAAGACATCTAATATAAATTCAAAACAAGAAAATAAAATAAGGGAATTTCTTAATATTTCGGAATTTTATGGTATTGATGAGATACTGGCAGATATTGGGAAATTTTACGAAGCTGATAGAGCTTATATTTTTCGCATTGATAAAGAAAAGGGCATTGGTATTAATACTCATGAATGGTGCGCATTAAATATCACTCATCAAAAAGATAATCTACAAGCACTTCCTCTTGAGGAACTAAGGTATTTTTTAAATGAAGTTGAAAAAGGCGACTATGTTGTTAATGATGTTGACAAAGAATTAGATCCAAGTGATCCAGTATACAAAATAATAAAACCTCAGGATATAAATAGCCTTATACTTGCACCTCTAATAATTAAGGGGAAACTGTCTGGTTTAATTGGTGTAGATAATCCTCGAGTGTATACAGAAATGAACCTATTGCAGTCAGTTCTTTCGGTTATCTTAAGTAGTAAGCTAGAGGCGGATGAGCATGTAGAGGAACAAAGAAAAAAGGATGAAGAACTAAAGGAACAGATTGCTATTACTGAAGCTTTATCACGTAGTTTTAGAAATGTTTTTGTAGCTAATTTAAATGATGGTACAGCTAGGGTTATAAGGCTTGCGAATAATTATAATGTAAAGGCGATTAGAGATGTAAATGGGCAAACATTTTCTTTTGATGAGGTTGTAGATCGTTGGGTAAGAGAAGCTGTTTGTGAAGATGATAAGCAAAGAGTAAAAGAAACTTTAAATATTAAAAATCTAAGAGAATTATTTTCTAAACAAGATAAGCTTGTTGGTTCATATCGTAGTTTTGAGGATGGCGTGCAACATTATTACCAATATGATTTTAGAAGAATAGCTAATGGTGAAAACATTGTGGCTGGTTTTCAACTTATTGATGATACCGTTAGAGAACAAACAGCAAGAGAAAACAAGGAAAAAGAGCTTGTGGAAGCTCATTTAAGAGATGTTAAGGAACACTGGGAGGTTATTAATTCTCTTTCAACTATTTATACAAATATCTTTAGTGTTAATCTTGATAATCATAAGTATGAAACGTTGTCTAATAATTCTGCTTTCAAAATGAAAATCGAGGGCATTGACGATTTCGACTTGGCAAAAGAGAGATTTTTGGCATACTTGAATGATGAAGAAACTATTAAGCAAATGGGTGAGTTTTTAAATCTAGATACTCTTTCTTTTAGGCTTAAGAATGTTAATACAATATCTTCTGATTATAAAATTCCTACTAATCAATGGTTTCAAGCACGTTTTATTTCCAAAAGAAGAGATGATGATGGAAACGTAAAAGAAGTTCTATATGTAACAAGAGATATTACTGAAGAGAAAAATAAAGATATCGAGATGAATGAAAAGCTCAAGGAATCTTTGCAATTGGAGCAAAAACAACAAGAACAATTAGAAGATGCCCTTAAGGTTGCCAGACAGGCAAGCAAAGCTAAGTCTACTTTCTTAAACAGTATGTCACATGATATTAGAACGCCTATGAATGCGATTATTGGTTTTACTTCTCTTGCGTTAAACAATATTGATGATAAGGCTTTGGTTCAAGACTATCTAAGTAAAATCGGTACTTCTAGTAATCATTTACTAAATTTAATCAATGATATTTTGGATATGAGCAGAATCGAAAGTGGTACGGTTAAGCTTGAAGAAAAGCCAGTGTATATTCCTAAACTTCTTGCTGATTTGCGTACTATGGTGAATGGCTTAGTTGATTCTAAGCATCTTAATCTTGTTATTGACTCGCAAAATGTTATTCATAAGAGCGTTTTAACAGATAAGCTTAGACTTAATCAGGTATTACTTAATCTTGTAAGTAATGCGATTAAGTTTACAAATCCAGGTGGAGATATTACTATTTGTTTGATTGAAAAACCATGCGATATTAGCCAATATGCAACATATGTATTTTCTATAAAAGATAATGGAATTGGTATGTCAGATGAATTTCTTGAACATATCTTTGAGACTTTCTCAAGAGAGAAAAGTTCTACAGTAAGTGGCATTCAGGGAACAGGGCTTGGTATGGCCATCACTAAAAATATTGTTGATATGATGAATGGTGAAATAAAGGTGGAGAGTCAAAAGGGAAAAGGTTCTTTGTTTACAGTTACGCTAAATTTGCGTACTACTGATATGAGCTCTTTTGAAACCGAAGAAGAAAAAGAAGAACACTTTGATTATAGCGATAAACATGTTCTTTTGGTTGAAGATAATGAGCTAAATCGTGAGATTGCCACAGCGATTCTAACAAAAACCGGCATGGACATAGATTGTGCTAGTGATGGGGATGAAGCGGTTTCAATTATTAACGAGGCTCCTGCTGAGAAATATGATCTGATTTTAATGGATATTCAAATGCCTAAAATGGATGGCTATACTGCTACAAGAGAAATTAGAACTTTAAAGGATAATAGAAAAGCCAATATTCCTATAGTAGCTATGACTGCTAACGCATTTGAGGAAGATAAGCGTAAGGCTTGTGAGTCTGGTATGAATGGCCATATCATTAAGCCAATTAGCATCGAACAAATATATTGTGTATTAAACGAGATATTTTCAAAGAAGAAATAGTAAAACTTGTAAAGAGATGTAAAAGAATGTAAAAACCACAAATAAAAAGAACTTCAAATCGAAGTCCTTTGTTATTTATAGTCCATCTTCCATGGACTTGATTAGTAATTTAGTAGAATCTCCTTCATACTTATCATCCTTTCAAGAGCTAAAATAATCAACTCATCCAACGCTCTTAATTGAATGAGGATTTAACAAATTTCTAGTAGAATCTCCTTCATTTTTAAATCCTTTCTAAGATATATGTTTATATATCTTTTACACTTTTAATATAACATTCTGTTTAAAAATGAATAGTCTATTTTTATATTTTTTTCTGTGAGATAATAAATATGTTGGGGTATAAAACAATAATTAATTACTTATTCTCATAGATTGGATGCTTTTTGCATAAGGCAACAACACGATTTCTAATCTCATCTTGTTTTGTATCATAATTTACTACTGTTTCATAAATTAGTTCAGCTATCTCTGGCATATCTTCTTCTTTAAAACCTCTTGAAGTGATTGCGGCTGTTCCAATTCTTACGCCACTTGTGACAAATGGACTTCTTGGATCATTTGGAATAGCATTTTTATTTAAGGCGATATAGACACTATCACATCTACTTTGTAGTTCCTTGCCGGTGATGTCTAAATTAGTAAGGTCTAATAATAGTAAGTGATTGTCTGTTCCACCGGTTACTAGTTTAAATCCTTTTTCTTTTAAAGAAGATGCTAGTGCACTACAGTTTTTAATGATTTGTGTCTGATATTCTTTAAAACTGGGATCTAATGCTTCCTTGAAACATACAGCTTTACCAGCAATTACATGCTCAAGTGGTCCACCTTGGGTTCCAGGGAAGATTGCTTTATTGAAATTAAATTTTGCGTTTACTTCATCACTTGATAAGATAACGCCGCCTCTTGGTCCTCTTAGTGTTTTATGTGTTGTTGTAGTAACAACATGAGCGTATGGAAAAGGTGATGGATGCAGTCCAGTGGCAACAAGTCCAGCAATATGGGCCATATCTACCATTAAGTAGGCTCCTACTTCATCGGCTATTTCTCTAAATTTTTTAAAGTCAATTATTCTAGGGTATGCGCTAGCTCCAGCAATAATTAGTTTTGGCTTACATTCTTTGGCTATTCTTAATACTTCATCATAGTCAATGAAGCCTTCATCATTTACACCATATGGCACAGCATTAAAGTATGTTCCAGAGAAATTAACTGGACTGCCATGAGTAAGATGACCTCCTGTATCTAGGCTCATGCCCATAAATGTATCTTTTGGCTTTAACATCGCAAAGAAGACGGCCATATTTGCTTGAGCACCAGAATGCGGTTGAACATTAGCATATTCACATCCAAATAGTTTCTTTACTCTTTCAATAGCTAAGTTTTCAATGATATCAACGTTTTCACATCCACCATAGTATCTTTTGCCAGGATATCCTTCTGCATATTTATTAGTTAATACAGAGCCCATGGCATATAGCACACTAGGTGATACGATGTTTTCGGAAGCAATTAGTTCAATATTACGATTTTGTCTTTCGTATTCATCTTTAATTGCCTTACCAACTTCTTGATCCTCTTGATATAGAAGATCCATCATTTCCTCTAACATAATGCCTCCTTATTTGTAAGTTAATTTAAAGCCTTCACCATGTACACTTTGTACAGAATTAGTAATCACAAAAGCGTTTTTATCATATTGCTCTAAGATATCTAATAAAGTAGAATATTCTCTTTTATCGATGATGACCATAAGCATCTTGTGTTGTTTCATGGTATATCCACCTTGGATATCCATTACAGTAACACCTCTATCTAATTGTTTTAGAATTTCACTATTAATTTTTTCCCATTCACTGGAAATGATTTGAACAGATAAACTATCTGAACCATGGGCTACTTCTATCTTGCCAATTAGTATTGAAGATAACACTACTGAAATTAATCCGTTTAATAATGATTCAATTGGATAATTTAATAAGCCTAGTAAACTAGTTAATCCATCAGTAATTAGAATAAGTGTACTTGTTTCAATACCTGTATAGTGATTTATCACAAGAGGTGGAATATCCATGCCTCCAGTTGATGCGCCACATCTTAAAACAATTCCTATTCCTACTCCCGAGAAGACCCCAGAATAAATACTAGCCAATAGAGGTGATATATCTAGCGTTACTGGGAATAGTCCTAATAAAGATATGAATACTGGGTAAATAATTGATGAAATAAATGTTTTTATTGCGAACTCTTTTCCTAGAATTATCCATCCCACTATAAATAGTCCTACTACAAGAATGTCAATAATTATTTCTTTACTTAATGGAACAAATGGTGATAGTGCTACAGCTAGACCAGCCACTCCTCCAGTTAGAATATCAAATGGTAGTATAAAGTATTTAACTCCTACAGCAATCAAGAAGTTACCGAAACATATAATTAGAAACTCTTTTAAATATTTTTTACTCATGAGACTATTTTACAATTTTAAGTATGTAACAACAAACTATTTTATTGGTAATAGTAAAATAGCCCAATCTTTCATGATAACATTAAAAAATATTTAGTATGTCCGAATAAACGGACATACTAAAATTATTTATGTAATATAATGAATGTAAATCTAGATATTATAAAAAGTCTTGGATTAGGGGATATAATGAGTAAAAAGAAATTATGTATAGAAAAGCAAAATAAAAAACTCTCCGTCGAGAGTTCTAATATCACACACTGTGATTTCGGAATTTAACCGATAATTTCGTTTAAAGTTCATTGAACTTTAACTTATTTGAAATCCTGTGTATCTATTTTATACAACACATAAAAATTTAAGTCAATATAAAAAGTGAGGGAAAAGAAATGAAAGTAAATGGCAAGAAAAACAAAAACAATGAAAGAGTTTCTGACTATTTTATTGGAATTGATGGTGGAACGGATTCTGCAGGTTGGGCTGTGACTTCGTGTGATTATGATTTGCTTAAGTTTAAGGGCAAAGATATGTGGGGTGCTAGACTTTTTGACGCGGCAAAAACCTCTCAGGGTAGAAGAATTGCTAGAACATCTAGACGTAGGCTTCAAAGGAGGAAGGCTAGGTTAAATTATCTAGAATCTTTATTTAATGATGAGATAGCTAAAATAGATCCAAACTTTTTTAGAAGATTAAAAGAAAGTAGATTATGGATGGAAGATAAAACGGATAAGAGTTGTCCATATTCTTTGTTTAATGATAAAAGCTACAACGACAAGGATTATTTAAAAGAGTATCCAACTATTTATCATTTAAGAAGTGAATTAATAAATAATCCTGAGCCGCATGACATTCGTTTAGTATATTTAGCTATTCACCATATTATGAAAAATAGAGGAAACTTTCTTTATGCATTAGATGATGAAGTATCAACCATAAAATTATCTGATAGCTTAAATGAATTGACAGAATGTTTAAAGGATTTTTCAATAAATTTTGAGCCTTCTAATATGGAAGAATTCAAAAAAATTCTTATATCAAATGCAACCATAACAGACAAAAAAGAACAAATTGTTAAAGCGTACGGCATTATAAGCAAGCAAGAAGATGATGAACTTGATTTAGCAAGCTTTTTGCAACTTTTATGTGGAGCCTCTGTTTCACTAGAAAAATTATTTAATGATAAGAATTTAAAGGAACTGAAGTCAATCTCATTAGGTAGCAATATTGAAGAAAAATATGATGAATTAAGTGCAGCATTAAATGAAAAAATGGAAATAATTTATAGTGCTAAATCTGTTTTTGATGTTTCTTCTTTCGAAAGAATACTGGGGGATTGCAAATACATAAGCGATGCAAAAATAAAACTATATGAGAAAAATAAGAAAGATATAGCTTTGCTAAGAAAATACGTAGAAGATAATTGCGTTGAAAATTTAGATTTATTCTTTAGAAAAGATGGAAAGTTGAATATATATAAAAATCCAAGCGATAAACAAAAAGAAAAAGAAATTTTAGATAAATTTTATACAAATGCAAAAAATAAATTGAACGGAATGAAGGATTCAGATAATGAAGACTATAGAAGAATATATAAAGAATTAGAGGATAAAATATTTTTTATTAAATTAAGAAGCTCTGAAAACGGAGTAATTCCTTATCAATTATATTTGGCTGAATTAAAGAAAATTTTAAAAAATGCAGAAAATTATTTACCGTTTTTAAAAGAAAAGAATGATAACGAAATAAACTTGACGATTAGCGAGAAAATAATCAATTTATTCGAATTTAAAATTCCATATTACGTAGGACCATTAAATGAAGATGCAAAGCATACTGCTGTTGTTAGAAAAGAATCTGGTAAAGTTACTCCTTGGAACTTTGAAGAAAAAGTAGATAAAGAACAAAGCGCCGTTAAATTTATGGAAAATTTAGTTGGCAGGTGCACTTACACAGGAGATTTGGTGCTGCCGATGGATTCTTTGTTGTATTCAGAATACTGTGTTTTGAATGAAATAAATAAATTAAAAATAAATGGTGTATTAATCGAATCTCAATGTAAGACTAAACTATTTGAGGACTTGTTTAAAAAGAGAAAAAGCACTGTTACAAAAAAATCAATTCAGGAGTATTTGGTTTCAAATGGATTTATTGAAACAAATGATGAAATTTCTGGTGTAGATGAAAAAATCAAAACAACCTTAAAGTCATACCATGATTTTAAAAAAATACATTCAAGTTTATCAAATGATGAAATAGAGAAAATAATTGAAAGAATTATTGTTTTTGGTGACGACAAAAAAATGCTAAAAAAATGGCTTAAAAATTCTTTCTCAAGTCTAAGCGAAGAAGATATAAACCAAATCGCAAAACTTAATTATAAAAAATGGGGACGCCTATCAAAAAAATTACTATCTGGTTTTTTGAGTGTAGATAAACAAACGGGCGAAGCAAAAACTATAATTCAAATGATGAGGGACACAAATTACAATCTCATGGAACTATTAAGTGAAAAGTTTGATTTTAGTAAAATGGCTTCAGATTATAAAAAAGATACATATGGGGTAAAAGAGAATGTAAATGATTTGCTATCAGATATGTATATCTCTCCGAGCGTTAGAAGAAGCATATTACAGTCATTAAAACTAGTCGATGAGATAGTGGACATTCAAAAATCTGCGCCTAAGAAAATATTTGTTGAAATGGCAAGAGGTGGTAATGGGAACGAGAAAACAAAATCTAGAAAGCAAAAACTTTTAGATTTATATAAATCTTGCAAGAAAGAAATAGAACAATATAACAATGATATTAAGGATCAGCTGAACAAAGAAACTGATGTTAGCTTGCAAAATGACAAATTATATTTGTATTACATTCAATTAGGTAGGTGCATGTATACCAATGAAAAAATAGATTTAAATAATTTGTTAAACCAAAATAGTGATTATGACATTGATCACATTATTCCAAAATCCAAAATATATGATGATAGCATCATCAACAATAAATGCCTTGTGTTAAAGAAAGCAAATCATATTAAGTCCGATAATTATCCTATAGATGATAAAACTAGAGAAAAAATGGGCTCATTTTGGAAATATCTTTTAGATAAAGAACTAATCAGCCAAGAAAAGTATCTAAGATTAGTGAGAAATACCGAACTTACAGAGGATGAACTAAAATCGTTTATTAATAGACAATTGGTTGAAACTAGACAGTCTACAAAAGCATTTGCTACAATCTTGAAATTATTATACCCAAATACAAAAATAGTATATTCTAAGGCTGGAAATGTAACTGATTTTAGAAGACAATTTAGAATTTATAAGTTTAGAAACATAAACGATTTCCATCATGCGAAGGATGCTTATTTAAATATTGTGGTAGGAAATACCTGGGATACAAAATTTAGCTCTAATTTCTTTGCTAACTTTTATAGAAATGATGATGATAAATATAAATATAATTTATCAAAAATATTTAATTTTAATGTTAATAATGCTTGGACCGCTTTTGATAAAGACGAATTTAAAAAATTTGAAGAAATTCAGAAAAATACTGGTGAAATTAAATATGATTTATTAACAGGAACCATCGAAAAAGTGTATAAAAATGTCTTTAAGAATACCCCAATCATTACAGTTGCGCCATATCAACAAAAAGGAGAGCTTTTCGATTTAACAATTTTGAAGAAGGGCTCGGGCCAACTAGAAATCAAAAATAACAAGAAAGTAAAATTAGATATAAAAAAATACGGTGGTTACAATAAGATTACTGGAACGTATTTTTGCTTAGTTGAATATACTGATAAGAAAAAGGTTGTGAGAGGAATTAAACCGGTATACCTTTACAAAGAAAAAGAATTTTTAAAAAATCCCGAAGAATATTGTCAAGAAACATTAGGCCTTCAAAACTCTAAAGTTATTGTCAAGAAAATATTAATGAAATCATTATTTGAAATAAATGGCACAAGAGTGATAGTTAATTCGAGATCAACCTCTAAAACTGGTGAACAGCTCGTTTTGGGAACGTCAGTTCAACTAATAATGGATGATGCCCACGCAATGTACTGCAAAAATATTGAAAAAAAATTAACTAATAAAAATGGTGTTTTATACAATGAAAAAGATTT
>CAVDDT010000042.1:0-12753 GCA_963607765.1 Paratractidigestivibacter sp.
AGGAGTTTTAAATGGAAATATTCTTACAAGCAGTTGTCAACGGCATTCTGCTAGGAGGTTTCTATTCTTTAATGGGTATGGGTCAAAACATCATCTTTGGTGTTATGAACATCGTTAACTTCTGCCATGGCGAAATGTTAATGGTTGGTATGTATTTAACATATATACTTTATACTTATGTTGGAATGGATCCTTATTTAGCGGTTCCTGTTGTTGCAATTATCATGTTTGGCTTAGGTGCATTGATTCAAGTAACTTTAATCACACCTTCTTTAAAGACAAAGAGTTTCACTAACTTGCTTTTCTTGACAGTTGGTCTTGGATTATTACTTTCAAATGGCGCTCTAGTTATATTTGGTTCAACTTACTATAAGATTACAACTTCTTATTCTCAAACTTATATTCCAATTGGGCCTATCACAATAGCGCTACCAAGACTTATTAGTTTCTTGGTTCTAATTGTGGTTGCGATTGCTCTATTCGTGTTCTTGAAGTATACAAGAACTGGTAAGCAAATTCGTGCTGTTTCTCAAAACCCAGTCGGTGCTGAAGTTGTTGGTATCAATGTTAAGAAAATTTATGTCTTAACATATGGATTAGGTATCGCTCTTGCAGGTATTGCAGGATCATTGCTTACTCAATTCTATACGATTTACCCTACAGCCGGTTCAAGCTTTGGCTTTAGAGCCTTGATTGTTGTAGTTGTTGGTGGACTTGGATCTATTCCTGGTGCCTTCTTTGCGGGTATCTTCTTAGGATTACTTGAACAGATGGTTGCCTTGTTTATTAGTCCATCTTATAGTGACTTGATTGTGTTTGCTACATTCATTGTCATCTTAGTTATTCGTCAAATAATCATCTTGAGGAGGAAATAATTATGGATGTCAAGAAACAAGTAAAAACATATCATCGCAATGTTGCAATTGCGATTGGCATAATATTAGCTATTTTTATCGTAATTCCGCTATTTGTAAAATTACCATATGTTATTAATATCTTTGTATTAACTTTCTATATGTCTACACTATCTTTGGCTTGGAATATCCTTGGTGGTATTACAGGTCAAAACTCATTAGGCTTAGCTGCTTATATGGGACTTGGTGCATATGTATGTTGTATCGTTACTACAAAACTTGGCTGGAGTCCTTGGATTTCTGCTTTAGTAGATATGCTGGTTGTTGGACTAGTTGCTGGTATTATTTTCTATCCATGTTTCATGCTTAAGGGTCCTTACTTTACTTTAGTATCTATTGCTTTTGCTGAAACGATTAGACAATTTATTATTAATTCTGAGTTCTTTGGTAGAGCAAGTGGTGTTGGTCTTCCATTTGGAAGTGACTCTCTAGCTCAATTTAGATTTACAAGTAAAGTTCCTTACTATTACTTTGGTCTATTAATGTTGGTAGTTGTATACATCATTATGAAGCGTATCGGTACTACTAAGATTGGCTTTGCCCTAAGAACAATTAGAGAAGATGAAGATGCTGCTGCTGCAATCGGCATTAATCCTACTAAATATAAGATTATTGCTGTTGTAATTTCAGCTTTGGTTGCCGGCTTTGTTGGTTTCTTCTATGCATCATACATTAGATACATTGACCCAGATATTATGATTTTATCTAAGTCAACTGAAATCTTGCTTCCTGCTATCGTAGGTGGTGCTGCATATATTGAAGGACCTATTATTGGTGGTTTAATCATGATTCCATTGTCTGAATTCTTAAGAGCTAATTATGCTTCAGTATTACCAGGCATTAACATGTTGCTTTATGCTGTAGTACTTCTTATCGTAATTCGTTTTAGACCTTCAGGTATCTTGGGTTGGTATCATGAAAGCAAATTTAAAAAGTTCATTGAAGACAAAATTTTAAGAAAACCTTCTATTGAAGTTCTTGAAGAATATGAGTCTTTAAAGAGTAAGAAGGAGGCTTAATATGGCAGATAAACCAATTATTGAAGTATGCAATATTACTAAAAGAT
Organism: Paratractidigestivibacter sp.; assembly: GCA_963607765.1. Classification (GTDB taxonomy): domain Bacteria; phylum Bacillota_I; class Bacilli_A; order Erysipelotrichales; family Erysipelotrichaceae; genus Colivicinus. The sequence continues at coordinate 1,981 of CAVDDT010000042.1, forward strand.
TTAAGGGTATTACAGCCGTTCATGATGTCTCTTTCTCAGTAGAAAAAGGTTCTATCACAGGTATGATCGGACCTAATGGTGCTGGTAAGTCTACTACATTCAATATGATTTGTGGTTACTATCCTCCAACTGAAGGCAAGATTTACTATAACGGTGAAGATATCACCAATAAGCGTGCATATGAATATACTAATATGAAGATTGCACGTACATTCCAAATTATGAAGCCATTAAAGAATTTAAGTGTGCTTGATAATGTTATTGCTGCTAGTTATTTTGGACATGCAGCTGCAAAAAATAAAGATGAAGCTAGAGAAAGAGCTATGGAAGTTCTTAAGTTCACTGGCTTATATGAAAAAAGACATGTTTTATCAAAGGATATGGGTACTCCAGACCAAAAACGTCTAGAGATGGCTAGAGCTCTTGCGACTAAGCCAGAAGTTCTTTTCCTTGATGAAAACATGGCTGGTTTAAATCCTACAGAAACCGAGGAAGCTATCAATCTTATTCGTAAGATTAATGAATCTGGTGTAACTATCCTATTGATTGAACACATTATGAAAGCAGTTGTTTCATTGTGTGAGAAGGTAATCGTTCTTCACCATGGTGAAAAGATTGCTGAGGGTACTCCTGAGGAAGTTATGAATGATCCTTATGTAATGGAAGTATATTTAGGTACTAAGAAGGAGGAAAAAGATGCTTAAAGTTGAAGGTCTTAATGCCGGCTATGGTGCTGTAAATATCTTATGGGATATAAACTTTGAAATTAATGATGGTGAAATAGTTGCGATTCTTGGTTCTAATGGCGCTGGTAAAACAACAATGGTTAGAGCTATTACAGGAATGGTTAAGCCAAGTAGTGGCAGCGTAATGTTTAATGGCCAAGAATATGCCAAGAAAAATACTCGTGCTACTTTAGATGCTGGTATTGTTCAAGTACCAGAAGGCAGACAATTATTCACTAATATGACTGTTCTAGAAAACCTAGAACTTGGCGCTTTTAATCCTGAAACTAAGGCACACTTCGCTGAGAATTTAGAGAAGTGTTACCAATGGTTCCCTAAATTAAGAGAAAGAAGCAAACAAGCTGCTGGTACGCTTTCTGGTGGTGAACAACAGATGGTTGCGGTGGCTAGGGCATTAATTGGCTGTCCTAAGCTTCTAATTCTTGATGAACCTTCTTTAGGTTTGGCACCTAATATTGTTGATGATATCCTTGAGGTTTGTAAAACTTTAGTTAAAGAAAGTGGTATTTCTGTCTTACTTGTTGAACAAGATATCACTAAGGCTCTAGCTACTGCAGATAGAGGATATGTTATTGAAAACGGTAAAATCGCACTAGAGGGTACAAGCAGTGAACTTTCTAGTAACGAGCACGTCAAGAAAGCTTATCTTGGTATTTAATTTTCTAATTTAACGCTTTAGCAGTTAGGCGTATAAATTATATTTATTTTGCGAATATCGCAAAAAAGGGGAGAACATGAAAAAAATCTTAACACTTTTAGTCACAGTGTTACTTGTATTCGGGCTTGTAGGTTGTTCATCAAGCTCAAGTGATTCTGATTCAAGTGATTCTGGTGACTCTACTGAATCTGAAACTATTAAGATCGGTACAATCTATGCAATGAGTGGTGCTAATGCCGCTATTGGTGAAAACATTCTTCGTGGTATTGATTTCGCTGTTGAAGAAATCAATGCTAAAGGTGGTGTAAATGGTAAGATGCTTGAAGTAGTACGTGGTGACCATGCTGGTGATGCTGCTACTGGTAAGTCTGAAGCTGAACGTTTAATCACTCAAGAACATGTTGATGTTATGATGGGCTGCCATATGTCAGTAGTTACTGAAGTTGTTGCTCAAGTATGTCAACAATACGGTGTTCCAATGATCACTGCTATTTCTACTCTTGATAGATTAACAGATGAAGATCATAAGGACTATGATTACTTCTTCCGTCTTTGCCCTCTAAACTCTGTTTATGTTGAAGATATGTTGAAGTATTTACAAGATTCTAAAGAACAAACTGGTGAAGAAATCAAGACTGTAGCTATCTTTACTGATAGAGCTGCAATCGGACAAGAATTAATCAGATGTGTAGAATTATTCGCTGCTGATTATGGACTAGAAGTTGTTGCTGAAGTTGACTATTCTTCTAATGCAACTGACCTTTCTTCTCAAGTATTAGCATTAAAGCAAGCTGATCCAGATGCAATTCTTTGTGATTCATACATTGGTGATGCTACTTTATTCATCCAAACTTTAAAGGAACAAAACTATACTCCAAAGATGATCGTTGCTAAGGCTAACGGTTTCACTGATGCATCATTCATTCCTAACTTAGGTGCTGCTGCAAACGGTGTTGCTTCTGTTGTTGAATTCAACTCAGACTTAACAAATGGTTCTGAAATTAATGAAGAATTCAAAGCAGAATATGGCGTAGACATGAATGGTCACTCTGCTGAATCTTATACAGTAGTATGGTTATTCAAAGCTGCTATTGAAGCTGCTGGTTCTACAGATGGTGAAGCTATCAAGAACGCTTTATCAACTCTAGTAATCGATGGTGAATTTGAAGGCGGTAGAAAGATTGTACTTCCTTATTCTAAGATTGAATTTGCTTCTGAATATGAAATCGGTGGTGAAAAGCACTATAGAGATAACACTTATGCTTCTGTAGCTATCGCTCAAGTTCAAGATCAAGAATGGAAGACAGTATGGCCATTCGAATTCGCTTCTAGCGAAATCCAAGCTGTAACTTTACAATAATTAATATTCTATTTTCAATAACTGCTAATTTAATGATTGTAAATAGAAAAGGGACTCAAATGAGTCCCTTTTAAATTGGTTTTTAATTTCAATAGTCTATAATTGAAATGTGGGGGGGATAGTTTATGAATAAAAATAATAAACACGAGTTTTTAAAAACTGTTTTATTATATACAGCTTTTTTCGCAATTTTTATTGCGTATATGCTTTATATATATTTGAAAAATGGTAAAAGTCTTATTTGGCATACTGATGCGTTATACCAACATATAGTGACTTTATCTTACTTTAGAGACTTGTTAATTAATTTCTTTAAGACTGGGGAAATTTCAACATTTACTTGGAGTATAGGCAATGGTATTAATATGTACGGCAATCTTGCCTTTTATATTTTTGGTGATCTTTTCTCTTATTTCAGTGTATTTGTTTCAGCAGATAATTTGGAATATTTCTTTTCAGCATTGATACCAATTAGAATGTATTTTGTTGGTTTTTCTTTCTTGTGCTATTGCAATTATAAAAAGTTAAATCGAAGTTCTTCAATAATTGGAGCCATAATGTATACTTTTAGTGCTTTCGCATTATTTACGGCAGTTAGACATCCATATTATTGCGACGCTTTTATTGTCCTTCCACTTGTGATGATAGGCATTGAAAGGATTATTAATGAAGATAAAAAAGTTTTCTATACTATCATTACAGCTATTAATTTTATTGTTAGTTTCTATTTTGCTTATATGATAAGCTTGACTGTATTAATATATGGCTTAGCTTTAATTATTAAAAAATATAGGTCTGATGGTGTCAAAAAGATTTTAAATAAGATACTTGAAGTTTTGTTATATAGCATTATTGGTGTATTGATTTCAGCAGTGATTCTGTTGCCTACTGGAATCGAATTTATAAACTCTTCTAGAAGTACTGCTGAAACGGCTTATACTTATTCACTTACTTACTATCGTTCTTTGGTTAACAATCTATTAAATTATGGCAGTGGAACATATTGGACCAATATCGGCGTTCAATCTTTGATCCTAATTTCTCTTCCTGTATTTATTAGAAATAGAAAGAAAGATTATCCAATGTTTATCACGATGGTGATTTTAATTATTCCGTTGTTTGTGGCAGGCCTAGGTTCTATATTCAGTGGTTTTTCATTTCCTAACAATAGATATTCATACATCCTTGGATTTATCTTTTCTTATATAAGTGCTGTCTTTATTAATGATGGATGTGTTGTAGAGAAAAAAGATGTATTTGGCATATTATTCATCTTAGCGATTTTCTTGTTCTTTAATGTATACTTTAGTAACACAATAACTGCTCAAGTATTAACTCAACTGTTATTTTTTGTTATATTTTGTGCTGTTATATTGGGTAAGAAAGAACTTGAATCGATTAAAATACATAAAATTAATTTGTATAAATTATTGTTTGTAGTAACTTTCTCACTTGGAATCTTATCAATTACATATTTTAGATATGATGATTTAAATGGCTCTAATCACTCATATGTTTCTGAATTTGTTGATAAAGGGACTTTCAATTATATTACTTCAACTTCTATTGGCAGTATTGGCGATTTGGATGATATTTTGGATTATCTTTCAGACAATGATGATTCTTATTATGAAATTGCTAATTCACAATCAAATTATAGAAATTTATCTTTAATAAAGGGCTACAATGCAAAGATAATGTATTATTCGATTTTGCCTAAACAATATTATGATATTTCTCTTGATCTTCAAAATGTTGAATATGGCATAAATTATGGCTATGGTGAGTTTGACTCTAGAACAAAGATTAATACTTTATTAAATACTAAGTATTATATTGAAGCCGCAGATAATACTCGTGTGGAGTATGGCTATTCTAAGGTGGAAGAATATACTGGTGAATCAAATCTTTATGTGAATGATTATGCGCTTGATTTTGGAACGCTTTATACAAGCTATATTAGTGAAGATGAATATAATAGTTTGAGTGCTCTTGAAAAAGAAAGCAGTCTACTTAAAACGGTTGTTTTAAAAGAAGAAAACATCGGCAATATGGAACATGATGAAAACGCAATAAGTACAATTAAGAACGATGATATTAAAGAGATTAGTTACAAACTTGTTGATGATAATAATCTATTAAATGATAATAAGATAACGATTGATGATTCTAATGCCAATAAAATAAAACTGGATATTGATAATGTAGAAAATAGTGAAATATATGTTTATTTTGAAAATGTTACTTTTTCACCAAAAGTCTTGGATACAAAATGGGCTGATTCTGATTATCGATACACTATTACTGCTTCGTTTAATGGAAAAACTTCTAGTAAGTATTCTTTGAATTATGTAACATCTCCTTACTATATAAACAATAATGATTGTCTGCTTAACTTGGGCTATTATGATCAAGCAAGTGGCGAAATAACTATATCGTTCCAATATGCTGGAACTTATAATTTAGATAGTATTAAGGTATATGCCGTTTCAATGGATGACTATGGCGATGATATCAATAATTTAAGAAGAGCTAATTTTGATCTTTTAGAGTATAAGAATGGTTATTTAAAGGCTAATGCCAGTCCTGATGAAGATGGCATACTACAATTTTCTACTTTGTATAATAAGGGATGGAAAGTGTATGTTGATGGACAGGAAGTTGAAACCTTTACAGCTAATAAGTATTTCTTAGGAATAAATATCACAAAAGGTGAACATGTGATTGAACTTAAGTATACTACTCCTTATTTGAAAGAGGGGGCAATAATTAGTGCTGCAGCTATCTTGATATTTGTAGGCACGATCATTTTCACTAAAAAGAAAAGTAAACTGTAAAAAAATAGGCTACACAATGTGTAGCCTATTTTTACATTTGTTTTATTTAACTATTTTTCAGGCCAAATCTTGCAGTTTGGATCAAGAAGCCATTCGTGTTCCTTGACATTTTCAGCACCTGTCCATGGGTTATTATCAAAGTGTCTAATAATCCAAAAATAGTTCATTGCATATCCTGGTGCAGTAACTTGAGGGTGTGCTAACTTTTCAGTTACGCAAATATAACTTCTATCTTTAATTTGATATACATTATCACCATAAAAACTAGCGCCAAAGCCTTGTGGCTTATCAAAACGATAATAGTATAGTTCTGGTTGATCGTGTAGGTGTGGAATAAATGTAGACCACTTTCCAGGATAGTTTACTGTTTCACCGAAGGCCATATTGCTCTTAGGATTAATCTTGTAGTCGCACATTGTACGGACATTACGAGTTGCACAATCATTCCATTGTCCAGCTCCTCTATCTACAACGACAACATTGTCTTTTCCATATAAAGTAATATCATATGTTTTATCGTTTTCTGTTTGGAATAATAAATATTCGCTGTCTTCGTTTACCGTTACTTTAACTTTAACTTCTTTTGGAAACAATAGTCCTACAGGGGCATCATCAAAGACGTTTCCTCTTGTGATAGTGTGAGATTGTCCATTATACTCTAATGTAAGATTTCCTTCTTGTAAAAGAATTAATGTTTCTTTTTCGTTATCAAAGTATTCTTTGACACTTCCTTTTTTAGGTCTAACTAGATAAGAATATAGCATCATTCCAGGATAATGATTACTTCTGTTAGTTAATTCGATTGTTTCTTCATTACTTGTGATATAGTTCATCATAATTTTTTCCTCCTTATGTGAATATTATATCTTTTATTTTGACAATATACATTTTTTTGTATTACAATTTAGATGTTAGATGTAAGGGATTACATTTCCTCATCTTAGAAAGGTAAAAAATGAATTTAAAGGATATTTTAAACGAAGATATTATTGATTTATCCGTTGAAGGTACAAATAAGGAAGAAGTACTTACAAATATGGCTAAGCTTCTTTATTCAAATGGATACATTGATAGCGTAGAACAATTTGTTAAGGATATCTACGAGCGTGAGGCAGAGGGTCCTACTGGCATGGGCTGTGGTATTTCTATTCCTCATGGTAAGTCAAATGCAGTTAAGAAGATTGGTATCTGTATTGGTAAGACTAAAAATGAAATTACTTGGGAAACAGCAATGTTTTCAAGTGGCATTCAAAAGACCAACTTGATTTTCTTATTTTGCGTTTCTGTAGATAATAGTTTCGCTGAAAATCACATGAAGTTATTAAGTGAGCTTGCTGGCAAACTTGGTAATGAAGCTAGAGTTGCTGCTTTATCTAAAGCTAAAACTAAAGAAGAAGTAGTTGACTTGATTCTTTGTGATGATGACAAGCTTGAAAGTGTTGATAGTTCAGAGGAAATTGTTGATTTAGATATAGACTTCTAATTACATAATTAGAGTTTATATATAGCTATTAAACAAAGGAAAGGAGATCTATATGAAAATTGTTGGTGTTACTGCTTGTACTGCTGGTATAGCACATACTTACATTGTTGCAGAGAAGATTGAAGATGCAGCAAAAGAGGCAGGACATGAATGTAAGATTGAAACACAAGGCACAATTGGTATTCAAAACGCATTAACTGATGAAGATATTGCTGCTGCTGATGTTGTAATCTTCGCTCATGATATTGCAATTAGAGAAAGTGCTAGATTTGACGGCAAGCGTATTGTGGACATTCCAATTTCTACTGCTATGAAGAATCCTAAGAGTCTTATAGCTACAATTGAAAAGAAACTTGGAAAATAATTATTTAAAGGGGAGTTTTAAAAAATGAAATTAAGTGAAATTAAAAAGCACATAATGACTGGTATCTCTTTCTTGATCCCAATGGTTGTTATGGCTGGTATTATGGGTGCTATTCAAAAAGCATTCTCATGGTCAGGTGTTGAATTATCTGAACCATTAATCAGTGGATTAAATTATTCTGGTTACTCAATCACTAAGATTAGTGACTTCATGCACATGTTAGGTGAACTAAACTCAAATGGTTTCAACTGGGCATATGCATTCTTATGTGCAGGCATTGCATATTCAATTTCTGATAGACCTGGTATTGTTCCTGGATTCGCTATTGGTTATTTCGCTGGTGGTCCAACTAAGACTGGTTTCGTTGGCGCTATGTTAATGGGCTTTGTTGTTGGTTACTTAGTACAATGGATGAAGGGTTGGAAAGTTCCTAAGGCTCTTGCTGGATTAATGCCTGTACTTGTAATTCCAGTACTTGCTACTGCAATTGCTACATTCTTATTCTTCGGTATCTTAATGAGACCTATCTCAACTGTAATGATTGCTATCCAAAACTGGATTGTTGGTCTTGGTTCTGGTTCATTATTCGTATGTGGTGCTGTTATCGGTGCTTGTATGGGCTTCGATATGGGTGGTCCTATCAACAAGACTGCTAGTATGGCTGCTAACGCATTATATGCTGACTTACCTGATGGCATTGGTGGCTGTGCTGAATCTGCTAAGATTATCGGTGGTATGACTCCAGCTGTTGGTGTTGGTCTTGCTGCTATCTTTGCTCCTAAGAAGTTCACTGCTGCTGAAAAGAACACTGCTTATACTGCTATCCCTATGGGCTTATGTTTCATCACTGAAGGTGTATTACCTTTCGCTGCTGATGATCCACTAAGATTCATCCCATGTTCAATGGTTGGTTCTGCAATTGCTTCTGGTCTTGCTATGGCTTGGGGTATTAACACTCCTGCTGCTCATGGTGGTATCCTAGTTGCTCCACTTTCTAACAACCTTGGTATGTGGATTGTTGCTCTAGTTATTGGTTCTTTAATCACTGGTGTTCTATATGCTATCTTCAAGAAGAAACCAAGTGAAGAAGAAAAAGAAGAAGAAATCGTTGATTTAGATATCGACCTATAATTTTAGATCTTATAGAAAAGAGGTTTATTAGCTATGTATGTAAATATGAAGTATATTCTTGATAACGCTAGTCGTGATGGCTATGCTGTAATGGCTGTTAATAGCGTAAATATGGAAATGGCAAGAGCTGTTATCGAAGCAGCTGAAGAAGAACATTCTCCAATCATTGTTCAATTTGGTGTTGGCCAAATGAAGAAATTGGCTCATCCAGATCAAATGGTTCCAATGATTAAGGCAATGGCTGAAAAAGCTACTGTTCCAGTATGTCTTAACCTTGATCATGGTCCAAGTTTTGAAGCTGAAGTTGATGCTATTCAAAGAGGTTTCTCAAATGTAATGATCGATGCATCTTCTCTTCCATATGAAGAAAACGTTAGAAGAACACGTCAAATCGTTGACTTAGCTCATGCTAAGGGCATCTCTGTTGAAGCAGAACTTGGTCATGTTGGTCAAGCTGCTGATGGTGATGGTAAGACTAGCGATATGTATACTAATGTTGAACAAGCAGTTGCTTTTGTTAAAGAAACTGGTGTTGATGCTCTAGCTGTTGCAATTGGTACAGCTCATGGTAAATATCCTGCAGGATATGTTCCAGTACTTGACTTCAATCGTCTAAAAGAGCTTAAAGCTGCTCTAAAGATGCCACTTGTTTTACATGGTGGTTCTGGTTCTGGTGAAGAAAATATCCGTAAAGCTGTTGAAGGCGGCATTAACAAGATTAATGTTTGTACAGATGCTTTCCATGCTGCTGAAGTTGCAATGAAGGCTGCATGGGCAGAAAATCCTAATTTAAACTATATGGAAATCTGCGCTGTTGCTGAGGCTGCTGTAAAACAATTTGTTAAAGACTATATCCGTGTAATTGGTTCTAATAACCGTTATACTTTCGATGTTGCTGATAATGGCAGCAAGGAATAATAGCCTTAAATAATCATCGATAAGGGGCCTAATAAGCCCCTTATTTTATTGTTATGTTAAAAAAAGAAAATAGATTATATTTAAAAATAATAGTCATCTTATGTTTGATGTCTTCTGCTGGGGTTGGAATTTGTTCTAATTCGGTTGGTGTCTTCTATAACTATGTAGCCAGTGACTTAAATATATTAAATGGAACATATGTACTGCATAATACTATTTCTATGATAACTATGGGAGTAGTGGCTTTGTTTGTACCAAAGTGGATTAATTCTAAGAATTTTAGAAAGTGTATCACTATAGCTACAATTGTTAGTTCTTTAGCTGCATATCTAATGAGTTTTCAATCCAATATTTATATGTTCTATATCTTAGGATTTATAAGAGGGTGTGGAACAGCTTTTTATGCTTTTGTGGCTATTTCAATGATTATCAACCATTGGTTTAATAAAGATAGGGGCTTTATCACATCGATTGTCTATGCTTTTGCAGGAGTTGCTGGAGCAATTTTTTCGCCATTATTTTTACATATAATCCAAAATTATAGTTGGCGTATGGGCTATAAGGCGATGGGCTTAATTATGCTTATGGGCATGATTCCTTTTGCATTATCGAAATTTTCTTTTTATCCAGAAGAAATGGGAATGCTTCCATATGGTGAACTAAAGTTAGAGAAAAAAGAAGTATGCAATCATGAAATTGATAAAACACTTTTTATCTATATCGCTTTATTTGCATCTTTAATTCATTTTGCTTCTAGCAACATGCAGCATTTATCAGCTATTGCCATTTCAAGAAATTTTTCTACTAGTACAGTTTCTTTGATTGTTTCTCTTGCGATGATTGGAAATGTATCCTTTAAATTTTTGAGTGGGAAAGTTAGTGACAAAAAAGGGAGCGTCTATTCGAATATATTAATGTTATGTATATGCTTGATTGGAGGAATATTTCTATTATTAAGTAATAATGAATTCTTATTCTTATTAGGTGGATTATTATTTGGTTCAGTTTTTGCAGAAACCGCTGTTGGCTTAACAGTTATCACTACTGATTTCTTTGGAATTGAAAATTATGATAGAGTATATCCAATTTATTCTTTATTGGGAAATGGCTTTTATGCTTTAGCATGTTCGATAATGGGCTATCTATACGATTTTACTGGATCATATAATCTTGGCTTATTTATTTCTATTTCTATGATAATAATATGCATAATATTAATATTATTAGGAAACAATAGGATATTAAAAAAAGAGCATTAGCTCTTTTTTCTTTTATC
>CAVDDT010000043.1:0-12610 GCA_963607765.1 Paratractidigestivibacter sp.
GTGCATGTATCTGAATCTAAAGTCTGCTCTTAAAAATGGAGAGCGGGGACAGACACCTTTTACACCAGCAGTGGGAACTTTGCGTCAAATCAATGCTCGTTTAAAAGAAATTGAAGCTGCAGGTGGTGTTGAGAGCGAAACAAAGAAAATTGCGGAACTTGCTCAAGATTTTAGAGATAAGATTAAGGGACTGCCTCTTGAAATCGTTTCTGAGTCGATGTCCAATGCAGTTACACCGTTGCATCCGCTGAATGTATCGGCCTACGATGTTTTTATGACGCTCAAAGACGAGTATGGTATTTGGATTTGTCCCAATGGTGGAGAAATGAAAGAAACCATCTTCCGTGTAGGACATATTGGGGCATTGACAAAAGAAGACAACACTACGCTTGTGAATGCTTTTAAAGATTTACAGAAGCGTGGACTTTTGTAAAAAGTGAGAGGAAGCAAGAAATGGTAAAAGTAATTACATACGGAACGTATGACTTGCTTCACTATGGTCATATCAAGCTGCTGGAACGTGCAAAAGCACTGGGAGATTATTTGATCGTTGGCGTTACAGCGGATGATTTTGATAAAACCCGTGGAAAAATCAATGTACAGCAGTCCTTGATGGAGCGTATTGAGGCTGTACGCGCCACAGGGCTTGCGGATAAGATCATCGTGGAAGAATACGAGGGTCAGAAAATTGATGATATTCGTAGGTACGACGTAGATATTTTCACGGTGGGTTCTGATTGGGCTGGAAAATTTGATTATTTGAACGAATACTGTAAGGTGGTGTATCTTCCGAGAACGGAGGGAATCTCTAGTTCTGAAGTGCGGAGTGAACAATGTAAACTTCGTATGGGAATTGTTGGAAAGGCTGCTTTCAGAACAAAGTTTGTGGCAGAGTCTAAATATGTAAACGGTGTTGACGTAATTGGCGTATGTGCATCTCAGAAGAGCGAAGAACCTGAGTTTGAAGGGATGTTCTATACAGAAAACTATGATGAACTTCTTGAAAAAGTGGATGCCGTGTATATCGTTTCCAAACCAGAGAAACACTATATTGATACAAAAAAAGCTCTTTTGGCGGGAAAACATGTTTTGTGTGAATCACCCATTGCCTTAAAAGAAGCAGATTGTGAAGAACTATATTCGATTGCTGAAGAACGCGGACTGGTTCTCATGGATGCTATTAAGACGGCATACTCAACAGCATACGAACGATTAATCCTTCTCGCCAAGTCTGGAAAAATTGGTAAGGTTGTATCGGTTGATGCTGTTTGTACTAGCCTACGAGATGGTATTTCGATTGCCGGAACAGATTTAACTCAGAAGTGGAATAGCGTGTGCGGCTGGGCACCTGCAGCGTTGTTACCGGTTTTCCAAATCCTTGGAACGGAATACAGGAAAAAAGTAATAACTACGAAATTCTTGGATGAAGCTGCCAATATGGATGCCTTTACAAAAATTGATTTTACTTATGATGATGCAGTAGCCTCAATCAAAGTAGCAAAAGCTGCAAAATCTGAGGGAGAGTTAATTGTTACGGGAACAAAAGGATATATTTATGTTCCGGCACCTTGGTGGAAAACGGATTATTTTGAAGTTCGTTATGAAAATCCGGAGGATAATCAAAGATTCTTTTATCAACTGGATGGTGAAGGAATTCGTTATGAGATCGTAGCGTTTGCAAAATCGGTTGAAATAAAAAAGCCGATGAATTATGTTGAAAAAGGCGTTTCAAAATCAATAGCTAGGATCATCGAAAACTTTAATAATCGCATAGATATGATAGTAATATAGCGAGGAATAGAAATTTGATAGTGTCAAATAATTAGGGAATATCCCTTTATAATGGCTATATTAGTACCTATTGTAGTAGTTCTACAGTAGGTACTTTTATTTATCAGTAATCTTCTTGTCCAACTTCAAGTGATGGATCTTCTTCTAGTATTCTTTTTGAAGATTGGTGTGTATTTTTTACTTTCTTTTTCTTCAAACATTGAAAAGCTTGGTTTAAATGATTTAAGTAATAATGGTTCATTGTTATTTTTATCATTAACATGATGGTCTTGTAGGTACTATGAAAACTGCATTTATAAGACTATCTTTTTAGATTAATGGCTCTTTAGAGGGTTCTAATTGATTATGGCAAAAGAATATTAAGTAAAGGTAATCAATTAAGACAACTATCTATTGTTTTCCACCTTCTTTAGAGTGCTATGCACTGTTTTAAGAGTTTTGTTATAGGTTTCATTATCCTTAAGCATAGCCATTACAAAGAGAGAGTTAATTATAGAGTATTGCGATATTTTAGATGGAGTAGATTCTGTTCTATAGGCTAGTTTGTTTGTTGCGGATAGCAGGACTACATTAGCTGATTTTGCGATAGGTGATTGATTATTTGATGTAATTACGATTACAGGTACTTTGTTTTCTAGACATAAATTTTCTATTTCAATTGAGCCACTTGTTTTACCTGAGTGGCTTATTATTATTGCACAATCATTTTTAGTTAAAAGTGATGCGGACATTGTTTGCATATCATAGTCAGAGTTATAGATACATTTTATAGGTGATCTCATAAAAAGATGATATGCTTCAAGTGCCATCACGTTAGATCCACCAAGCCCAAAGAAAGCTACTCTTTGGGCTTTTATTATATACTTTATTGCTTGTTTATAAGATTTTCCATCTATTAGAGAAATAGAATTATCTATTGCTTGTTTACCTGATTCAAATATTTTTCTTACAACATTTTCTTCATCATCATTTTCTCTTATTTCTTGTTTGATAGTTATTTCTGGATCAAAGTCTTCAGTTAGAAGAGCTATTTTAAAATCAGTAAAACCATCATACCCTAATAATTTCGTAAATTTAAAAATTGTAGAGTCTGCTACTCCTATCGCATTAGATATTTTGCTTATAGTTGAGTGCGATACTTCCTTTATATTATTTTCCACATAATCTGCTATCGCCTTATCTGTTTCTTTTAAAGATGGATAAAGCATATTTATCCTTGTTTTGTATGATGAATTATTTTTCATAATTATTTCCCTTACTTTCATAACTTTTTCCTGTATAAATTATAAAAGAAAAAAATATTTTTTTAAAGTGTTGCATTAGGAAAAAATATTTCGTAGAATAATCTTGTAAATGAAGCGCTTACATTTTGAAAGGTGGTAATTGTTTTGATTGACATGAGTAAGGTTCTAGATGAGAGCAGAATTAACTTTCATTTAAAAGGAACTACCAAAGATGAGGTTTTAAAAGAGATGGTCGACATATTCGATGAGAGTGGTGTTCTAAGAGATGCGGAACAATATTTAAAGGATGTATACGTAAGAGAAAGTGAAGGCCCTACTGGAATGATTAACAATCTTTGTATTCCTCATGGAAAGAGTGATGGCGTTAATAAGTCTTGTATCGCAGTATGCAGATCAGATAATCTTATCAAATGGGAGTCAATCGATAATAAGCCAGTTAATGTGTTTGTGATGATGGCTATTCGCAATGAAGATAAGGGTGAACTAGTAAAACTATTATCTAGAGTCGCGATGAAACTAGCTGATGAAAACATCGTGAATACATTAAAGACATCTGAAGATAAGAAACAAATAATGGATATCTTCAGCAAAGAATAGGAGGCATTATGAAAATTGTTGGCATTAGTGCTTGTCCTGCTGGTATAGCCCATACATATATGTGTAGAGAAGTATTGATTAAGGCAGCAGAACAAAGAGGACACTCTTGTAAAGTTGAGACTCAGGGCACTATTGGTACAGAATTTGAACTTACTAAAGAAGACATTAGCGAGGCAGATATTGTTGTGTTAGCGGTAGACGTACATGTTCAAGGCGAGGAGAGGTTTGCTGGCAAGCCAATTGTTCGTGTAGGTACTGCCAAAGTAATTGCAAATCCGTTGGGTTTTATCGTCAAACTTGAAAAGGCTATGGAAAAGAAACTAAATAATTAAGAGGATATTATGAAAAAGAAATTTGAAATTAAGAAGCATGTTATGACGGCTATTGGATACATGATTCCATTAGTTGTTGCGGCTGGTTTATGTATGGCACTAGGTCAGGTTATTGACTCTAATGTAAGACAAGCTACTGAAGGGCTAGGCTATTATCTATATAACATTGGCAGCTTTGGTATGAACTTAGTGGTACCGGTTATTGCAGCTGGCACTGCTTACTCAATTTGCGGAAGACTTGGTATTGCCCCTGGTCTAATTATGGGCTTTGTTTGTACAACAATTAAATCGGGCTTTATTGGCGGACTAGTTGGTGGCTTCATGATTGGGTATTTTGTTTTATTCTTACAAAAATATCTTGCTCCTCATACGCCAAAGTGGATGAAGGGTTTGTTGCCTGTAATGATCATTCCATTCTTAACTACAGCTATTTGTTGTACATTGATGTATACAGTAGTTGGCATCCCATTTGCATGGATTATTAATAGCTTACAGGGATGGCTAGCTAGTATGAGTAATGGATCGAAATTTGTCTTTGGCGCAGTAATTGGTGCCATGGCCTGCTTTGACTTTGGCGGTCCTATTAATAAAACAGCTTCCACTTTCGTAAATGGATTATTGGCAGATGGTGTATGTGGACCAGAATCAATTAAGTTTTTAGGTTCTATGGTTCCACCATTTGGAATTGCAATTGCTTGTTTATTACAACCAAAGAAATTTACTAGTGCTGAGAAGGAACAATTAAAGTGTGCTGTTCCAATGGGTATTTGCATGATTACTGAAGGTGTTATTCCGATTGCAGCTAGAGATTTAGTTAGAGTAGTAATTTCTTGTTGTATTGGCAGTGCAATTGGTGGTGGATTATGTATGATTTGGGGAACAGAGGCTCCAGTAGTACATGGTGGTATGTTAACAGTTCCACTATTCACAAATCCTGGTAAGTTCTGCTTGGCATTACTTATTGGCTCACTTATTACAGGTGTTGTATTAGCTATTATTAAAAAGCCGGTTACAGAAGAGGATGAAAATGCTGGTTTAGTGAATCTTGGTTCTGCTGAGAATACAGATGATGATGAATTAACAATAGAATAAGAGGGTAGATTATATGTTACTTACAATGAAAGAATTGCTTGAAAAATCAAAGGATAATGATTTTGCGGTAGGTGCGTTTAACGCAACTGAATTAGCTCTTGTTAGAGCGGTGATTGAACAATGCGAGGAGAGCAATTCTCCTTGTATTATCCAGGCTTCAACGGGAGAATTTGATTTTGTAACTAAAGACTTTTATAAGTATGTTATTGAAAGATGTAAAGATTCTAAGGTTCCATTTGCCTTGCATCTAGATCATGGACACACTGTAGAAGAATGTTTAAAGGCCATCCAAGCTGGATTTACTTCTGTTATGATTGATGGATCTATGCTTAGTTACGAAGAAAATGTTGCGTTGACTAAAAAGGTAGTGGAGATTGCCCACGCAGTAGGTGTTACAGTAGAGGGTGAGATTGGTACAATTGGCGCTATTGGCAATTCTGATGAAGGCGGTGTAAGCAATATAACTTATACTAGACCTGAAGATGTTGTTGACTTTGTTAGTAAGACTGGTGTTGATTGTTTGGCTATTGCTATTGGCACTGCTCATGGCATTTATCCAAAGGGATATACACCAAAGCTTCAACTTGAATTGTTAAAAGAGATTAAGGCTGTAAGTCCTGTTCCGCTTGTATTACATGGTGGTAGCAATAATCCAGATGATGAGATTTCTGCAGCTTGCAAGATTGGCGTAGCTAAAGTAAATATTTCTAGCGATATTAAGTATGCTTATTTTAAAAAACTTGATGAAGTATATAGAGAAACTGGTGGTTTTGTTCCGGCTAGGGTTATGGGACCTGCTATAGAAGAAACAAAGGCTGTTGTTAAGAATAAATTAGAATTATTTAATTCGATTGGAAAGGCTTCTTTATATTAATATGGATAATTTTGTTTTTACATATGTTACACAAATAATCTTTGGTAAAGATGGTGTCAGCAAACTTGGAAATAAGATTATGGAATATAATCCTGATGCCAAGAAAGTATTAATTGTTTATGGTTCAGATCGCATTAAAAACAATGGACTGTTGGATAATGTTGCTGGTGTATTAAAAGATAGTAATCTTGAATACATTGAACTTGGTGGTGTTAAGCCTAATCCGCGTATAAGCAAGGTATATGAAGGAATCGATATTTGTAAGAAAGATAAGATTGATTTTATTGTTGCGATAGGTGGCGGATCGGTTATTGATACCGCTAAGGCAATAGGATGCGGTTCTAAATATGATGGCGATGTATGGGATTTCTTTAATGGCAAAAACCCTAAGGATACTATTAAGGTTTGTTCGATTTTAACTATTCCAGCAGCTGGAAGTGAAAGTAGTTTAAGTTGTGTTATTACAAATGAGAATGGTTGGTTAAAGAAAAGTATTAATAATGATGCAATTAGACCTGCATTTGCAATTCTTGATCCAACTTTAACTTATTCTCTTCCAAAGTATCAAATTGGTGCAGGAGTATTCGATATGTTGTCCCATGTTATGGAAAGATATTTCACGAATACTAAGCATGTTGATTTAACTGACAGGCTTTGTGAAGCAGCTATGAAGACAATTATTAATTATGGTCCTAAGACTTTGAATGATCCAACCAATTATGAGTATCGTAGTGAGATTATGTGGGCTGGTTCTATCGCCCATAATGGCTTATTAAATACTGGCAGAGAACAGGATTGGGCAAGCCATAGGATAGGCATGGAATTATCAGCGTTGTATGATACAACTCATGGCGCTACTCTTTCTATCATTACTCCTCATTGGATGGAATATGTTTACAAACATGATATTGATAGATTTGTTCAATGGGCAACAAGAGTATGGGGTGTTGAGCTATCTTATGATGATAAGGATGCGATTGTTAAAGAGGGCATAAATAGACTAATGACGTGGTCAAAATCTTTAGGAATGCCTACTACTTTAACTGAAGCTAATATTCCTTTTGATAAATTTGAGGAAATGGCTGATAAGTGCACTACTAATGATAAGATTCCAGTTGGGCATTTTGTGCCAATGTATAAGAAGGATGTCTTAGAAATCTATAATCTAAGTAAATAATTTATTAAGCATACCTTAGGGTGTGCTTAATTTTTAGGAGAATTGTATGGAATTAAAGAGCCAAAAAACAAGAGAACTAGCTCCAGAGCTTGATCCATTAAGAATAGGAACTGGTTGGAAAAAAGAGGATTTAAGTAAGCCTCAAATTTTTATTGAGTCTACTTTTGGTGATAGTCACCCAGGAAGTGGACATCTTGATAAGCTTGTGGGAAAAGTAAGAGATGGCATAAAAGATGAAGGTGGCTTTGGAGCACGTTATTTTGTGACCGATATATGCGATGGAGAAAGTCAAGGAACAGATGGCATAAATTATTCTTTAGCAAGCAGAGAAATGATTGCGAATATGATTGAAATTCAAGGCAGGGCTACTGTTTTTGATGGCGGTGTATATTTAGCTAGTTGCGATAAAGGGCTTCCAGGGAACTTAATTGGCATGTTAAGGGTAAATATTCCCTCATTGGTTGTGCCAGGGGGCACGATGAATGCTGGCCCAAACATGCTTACTCTTGAACAACTTGGCATGTATAGTGCCAAATACCAAAGAGGCGAAATTGATAAAGAAGAGCTTAATTGGGCTAAATGTAATGCTTGCCCAAGTTGCGGTGCTTGTAGCTTCATTGGTACCGCAAGCAGTATGCAGATTATGGCAGAGGCCTTGGGATTAGCTCTTCCTGGTAGTGCGTTAATGCCGGCTTGTAGTCCTGATTTATTGGAATATGCATATAAGGCAGGAAGACAAGCTGTAAAGCTTTCTTATATGGATAATATGAGACCTAGTGATATTTTATCTATTGAGAGTTTTGAGAACGCTATTCTTGTGCATGCGGCAATATCAGGCAGTACAAATTGTTTATTACATATTCCAGCTATTGCACATGAGATTGGCATCGAAATAACAGGTGAGACTTTTGATAGGCTTCATAGAAATGCTAGATATTTGTTGGATATTAGACCTAGTGGAAAATGGCCTGCTGAAGTATTTTATTATGCTGGTGGTGTTCCTGCTATTATGGAAGAAATAAAGGATTATTTGCATTTGGATGTCATGACTGTTACTGGCAAAACGTTGGGTGAGAACTTAAATGAATTAAAGGAAAATGGTTTTTATGATCGATGTAACAAATGGCTTGCTAGGTTTAATGAGAGATATAGTGTTAATTTAAAAAGAGAAGATATTATTCATAAATATAACAGTCCTCTTGGAACAAACGGATCTATCGCAATTTTAAAAGGCAATCTAGCTCCTGAAGGTGCTGTTATTAAACATACAGCATGTCCAAAAGAAATGTTTAAGGCCAAATTAAGAGCTAAACCATTTGATAGCGAAGAAGAATGTTTAGATGCTGTTTTAAAACATAAAGTCAACAAGGGTGATGCAGTGTTTATTAGATATGAAGGCCCTAAAGGAAGTGGCATGCCTGAAATGTTTTATACTTCCGAAGCAATTAGTTCTGATAAAGAACTTGGAAAAAGTATTGCTTTAATCACTGATGGTAGATTCTCTGGCGCTTCAACTGGGCCAGTTATAGGCCATTGCAGCCCTGAGGCGGTAGATGGTGGGCCAATAGCTTTAGTGGAGGAAAATGATATTATAGAAATTGATGTTGAAAATAGAAAACTTAATATAATTGGCATCAATGGAGTAGAAATGTCTATGGATGAAGTAAATAAAGTTCTTGAAGAAAGAAGAAAACACTTTAAGCCAAGAGAAATTAAATATAAGAATGGAGTACTTCGTTTATTTAGAGAACATGCAGTAAGTCCTATGAAGGGTGCTTATTTTGATTATGATGATTAAACAATAAATAAATATTCAATCATTTCTATAGTTGCCAGTACAACATTAGTGAAGTAAAAAGATTTTTTTGCTAATTGATGGTTTAAGCAAAGCTGTTGTTAATCCCAGTGTTGGGTTTACCAAGTCTTATAGAAGAGGCTATAACAAAAATGGCCAGGCTATATTCAATGCTCTAAGTAATGAATATAGCCTGGCCATTTTATTTTCACCTTTTATGCTTTTTCTTAAACAGTAGGCACTTTTTGGTCTCTAAAAGTGCCTTACAACTTATCTTCTTAAATACTAAAATATCCTTAATAAGAGGGGATGTTATGAAAAAGTATTTAAAGATGTTTGTTGGCGTTTTCTTAAGCTTGATTATGTTGTGTTCTGGATTTGAGACAAATGTATTAGCTGATGAGATTACTGCTTATTTTAATGTTGAGTATATAGATGAAGTAAGAGATCCTAATACTTTTCTAGATTTATTAGAGAATGGAAATAAAATAGATGCTTATTTTGAGAAAGTAAGTGAAGACAATAATATTGTTGAGTATAAAATTACTGGATTAGATTCATTAAATACATATGCTTTAAGGGTTAGGGGTATTACTGGTTATTCCTATAATAAATCTTTATTTACTTTTAATGAGAATTATACTTTAGATGAAAATATTAAGCTAAGTTTAGATACATATAATGTTACTGGTAGAGTATCTTTTGATGATGATGATGGTATATCAAAAGAAGAATACTTTAATACAGTATTTAAAGACTATGATGTTACTAGTAATGATGACCATACTTTTACAGTTAATAATTTATATACAAGTGATGTTAACGGGAATGCAATATCTTATACAATTGATCTTTCTTTAGATGGATATAGTTGTAACATTGATACAATCACAATTGATGGTGATAAAGAGTTGGACATTCATTATTCAAGCGAGAATACAAATGTATTGCTTGCAAATATTGATGATTATACAGCTATTAGAGGCAATGTAAAATGGTCTGACGATAATAATTTAATGAATAATCGTCCTCTTTTTGTTAAATTAGCTTTATATCGTAGTACTAGTAGTATTACTAAAGAAAAGGTGGGCACTATAAGAGTGGAACCAAATGCAGTATCTTTTTCTAAGGCTGATGGCATAACAAATAGATCAGGAACAATTAGTGGACAACAAGGTAGTGGTGGTGAATGGTCTTATCAAATTGATAATTTGGATAAACATGCATCTGATGGTCAAAAGTGGATTTATACGATTGGAGAAGAATCTAAGGTTAATTACTATGATGATGGTATAGTGAATAAATATGATGTCACTTATACATTAACAAAGACTTCTTTTGTGGCTAATGTTGAATGGTCAAACATTAATCCCGATATTGAAAAATATAATGTTGAATTATCTCTATTAGTAAAAGAAGGAGAAGATGGTACTTGGATGTGGGCTAGTGATTATTTTGGCAGTAGCGTTTCAACAAGTAAAACGATTAGCTCTACAGGTTCAAGTGTAACTTTTACTGATTTGCCTAAGTATGTAAAGAATGCTAAAGATAGTACAGAATTAGTTTATGCTGTTCGTGAAACTAAGATTAATGATGTAACCATTAAATTGAATGGGACAGAATATGCTAGTGATGGTGAATTTAAAGTAGAAAACACCAGTAATTCAACAGTGAAGAATACATTAAAGAGTACTGTTTCATTGTGTGTAACAAGCAAGTGGGATGATCAGGATAATAAATATGGATTAAGAGACTCGAATTGGATTGTTAATTATTATGTTTATCGTAGAGTTGATGGTGGAACTTTAGAACTAGTAAAAGATTCAAATGGAGATGCTTATGTGTTTAGTGTAAGTGGAAGTGGTAATAAGGCAAGTAATACTTTATCTGATTTACCAGCAAACAATTCTTCTGGAAAACCTTATTCGTTGTATGCTGCTATGCAAATTAGTAAATCAGGAAGCGTAGCGGGTGGTGATTATTCTGGCTCTTATGAGTCGACAATAACAGGCAGAGTTTTAGAGAATGGTGTATGGCAAGAAATCCATACGAATACTCTAAAGACAGTGGATATTAAGGTTAAAAAGGTATGGAATGATTCAAATGAAAAACTGCGCTCTACTGTTGAACTTACGGTTAAACAAAATGAAAAAGATTTGTCTTTTAAGACAAAAGTAAGTGTTTCTGCTTCATCAGTTTATATGGCGACTGTTATTGGGTTGCCTAAGTATGATGAGAATGGAAACCTTTATACATATACTGTAAGCGAGGATACAGTTGATGGTTATATGAATCCTGTTTATGATGGCACAACAGTTACAAATAACATCACTTCATTTAACATAGATACATTAGATGATAAAGAATACACAATTGAATTTACTCTTAGTGGTAATGGCTATTCAGCTATTTGGAAGAAAGTTAATGGTGTTGTGTCTACTTTAGTTAAAAAAGGAGATGAAGAGATTTATTCAGGCTTAGATATTCAGGGCTTGCCACTGGGGACATATACTTTATCTGAAACAAGTGTTCCTTATGGCTATAAGAAGATTGAGGATACAAAGGTGACTTTAGTTGATAATGATGGAACATTAAATATAATAAGTCAATCAAGTGCTTTAAGTTTTGAAAATAATATTCTTTCAATAAAACTAGATAAAGTTGATCCTGTAGACATCAATATTTCTTCTAGTAGTGAAGATGGTGTTATATGGTACGATATTTCAAATACTTTAACTTTAACTGCTAGTATTAGTCCTAATGATGCGTATTATTCTATGATTAATTGGTATAGTGAAGATGAGGATATTGCTAGTGTTGTTAAAAATGATGATGGCACAAGCGTTACTGTAAAAGGACTGAGAACCGGTGAAACAAATATTATAGCTAGTGTTACTAAGAGCAATGGCGATGTTGTGTCTAAATCGTATAGAGTTATAGTTAAGTCTCTTAAGAATGATTCTAGTAAAGTAGTTACTTGCAAAGAGGCTAATGGGAAGGGCTGGATTTGGAGTGAGTCTAAGAAGGCTTGTGTATATAAGGTAACTAATACAAGTTCTAAGTAAATTTAGACTAATAAATAATTTGCGTATCCATAATTACTTGCGTTTGGATTATTGTGGATTGTTTATAGTACTCGCTATTACAATTATGTGGTTTGAATTATGATGGCCAATATTTATTGACTATTCTATTCAAATCACTTTTTATTTGTGTCTACTTTTCTTGACAAGTGCACTTTGATGATAAGATTTGGTAAATACGTGGGAATTTAGACTAAAACATTTGGTAAATTCGTGTAAAAATGATGAAAAACATTTGGTAAACTCGTGATATGAATGTGAAAATAGCCTATAAATAAAGGCTTTTATATGTTTTTAATAAAAGACGTATTTTGCATATAAAATAATGTAGGAATTTAGCTGTTTTTTCGCAATAAGAATGTAGGAGATTCTTTGTGATGAGAAAACAGGATTATAGGAAACTAAGAGGAACTAATAAAGAGACATTTGAGTTATACAACAAGAGAAAGCTTATTTATTTAGATACAGTTAAACTAGATGATTATGAAAATGTATATGTTACAGCTAATGTGAATATTAAGCCAAAGGCTTTACATAGAGTGATTAAGAATACTAATGATTCAATTAGAGAATATAAGATAGATAATCATGATTTAAGAATAATAATTGTTAGTTATAAAGATGG
>CAVDDT010000044.1:0-11909 GCA_963607765.1 Paratractidigestivibacter sp.
GCTATAAGAAGATGATTAATGAGGCTGCTAAGACTTATCCTAACTTCAAGGCAGTAGCTACTACTTTAAGAACAGTTAAGACTGCTACTGTTAACGATTGGTCTGCTATTATGTGGGCTGATGGTGAAATCTATAAGGCAAAGGATTACCAAGGCCTAGAAATCATGGATAGAGTTGGCGGCGGTGATTCATTCGCTAGTGGACTTGTTTATGGCTTAATCAGCGGTAAAGATCCTGAGGATTGCGTAAATTATGGTGCAGCTCATGGTGCTCTAGCTATGACTACTCCAGGCGATACTTCTATGGCTTCTAAAAAGGAAGTAGAAGCAATCATGGCTGGTGCAGGTGCAAGAGTTAAGAGGTAATTATAATGGAAATGACCTTAAGATGGTATGGAAGTAAATTCGATACTGTAACTCTTCAACAAATTAGACAAATTCCTGGTGTAACAGGTGTTATCACAACTTTATATGACACTAAACCAGGTGAAGTATGGTCAAGAGAAGCTATTAGAAACTTAAAGAATGAAGTTGAAGCTAGCGGCTTGCATATTTCTGGTATTGAAAGTGTTAATATCCATGATGATATTAAGGCTGGTTTGCCTAGTAGAGATCAATATATTGAAAACTATATTGAGACTTTAAGAAATCTTGGTGAAGAAGGCATCCATCTTGTTTGTTATAACTTTATGCCAGTATTTGACTGGACTCGTACTGAGCTTGCTAGAGTTAGACCTGATGGTTCTACTGTTTTAGCTTATACTCAAGAGGCAGTTGATGCCATCAATCCTGAAAAGATGTTTGAATCTATTTCTGGTGATATGAATGGTACAGTTATGCCTGGTTGGGAACCTGAACGTATGGCAAAGGTTAAGGAACTATTTGCTTTATACAAAGATGTTGATGACGAGAAATTATTTGAGAATTTAAAATATTTCTTAGAGAAGATTATGCCTGTTTGTGATGAATACAACATCAATATGGCAATCCATCCAGATGATCCAGCTTGGAGTGTATTTGGTTTACCTAGAATTATTATCAATAAAGAAAATATCTTAAGAATGATGAAGATGGTAGATAATCCTCATAATGGTGTTACTTTCTGTTCTGGTTCTTATGGTACTAACTTAAATAATGATTTACCTGATATGATTAGAAGCTTAAAGGGTAGAATTCATTTCGCTCACGTTCGTAACTTAAAGTTCATTACTCCTACAAACTTTGAAGAAGCCGCTCACTTATCAAGTGATGGTAACTTCGATATGTATGAGATTATGAAAGCCTTATATGATATTGGTTTTGATGGTCCAATCAGACCTGACCATGGCCGTATGATTTGGGGCGAAGTTGCAATGCCAGGATATGGCTTATATGATAGAGCACTTGGTGCTACTTATTTAAATGGTCTTTGGGAGGCAATTAGCAAAAATGCAAAATAGTGAATACGCAAAGCTTGGCTATAATGTGCCAGAGTATGATGTAGATGCTATGAGAAAGGCTACAAAGGATAATCCTACTTGGATTCACTTTGGTGCTGGTAACTTATTTAGAGCTTTCCATGCTAATCTTGCTCAAAACTTATTAAACAATAAGGAATATGACAAGGGTGTTGTTGTTGTTGAAGGATTCGACTACGAAATCGTTGAGAAGATGTATTGGCCAATGGACAACAAGCATATTCTTGTTACTTTAAAGGGTGATGGTAGCATTGAAAAGACTTTAGTAGCAGGTGTAGCTGAAAGCTTGCTTCTTGATGAAACAAATGCTGATCAAATGACAAGACTTAAAGAGATCTTCTCTAATCCAAGTCTTCAAATGGTTACATTCACTATCACTGAAAAGGGCTATGCTTTAACAGATCCTGCTGGTAATACTTTAAAGGGTATTGAAGCAGATTATGCTAATGGTCCTGATAAAGTAACAAGCTATATTGGTAAGGTAGCTAGTCTATTATTAACTAGATACAAGGCTGGTAAACTTCCTATCGCTATGGTTTCAACAGATAACTGTTCTCATAATGGCGATAAGCTATATAATGCAATGAATGGCTTTGCTAGTGCTTGGGTAAAGAATGGTTTTGTTGAAAAAGGCTTTGAAGAATACGTTAATGATAAGTCAAAGGTTTCTTTCCCTTGGTCAATGATTGACAAGATTACTCCAAGACCTGATGGTGATGTTAAAGCTATCTTGGCAAAAGATGGTCTTGAAGGACTTGATGGCATTGTTACTAGCAAGAAGACTTATGTTGCTCCTTTTGTAAATAGTGAAGAAACTCAATATTTAGTAATTGAAGATGCTTTCCCTAATGGCAGACCACCTCTTGATAAAGTAGGTGTATATTTCACTGATAAGGAAACAGTAGACAAAGTAGAAAAGATGAAAGTTTGTACTTGTCTAAATCCTCTTCATACATGTCTTGCAGTTTCTGGTTGTGTACTTGGTTATGAAAAGATTGCTGATGAAATGAAGGATGCGGACTTGGTTTCATTGATTAAGCAAATTGGTTATGTTGAAGGCTTGCCTGTAGTAGTTGATCCTAAGATTTTAAATCCAAAGGAATTCATTGATACAGTAATCGAGAAGAGACTTCCTAATCCGTTTATGCCAGATACTCCTCAAAGAATTGCTACTGATACTTCTATGAAGCTTTCAATTAGATTTGGTGAGACTATTAAGGCATATGGTGACAAGGCTAAAGATCTTAAGTATGTACCAATGGTATTTAGCTTATGGTTAAGATATGTAATGGGTATCAATGATAAGGGTGAAGCATTTGAACTTTCTCCAGATCCTAAGATGGACTATGTAAAAGGCTTTGTTAAGGATCTTAAGTTAGGTGACTCTAATGTTGATTGTGTAGATGAACTTCTACATGATAAAGATATCTTTGGCGTAGACTTGTTTGAAGTAGGACTAGCTGATAAGGTTAAGGATTATTTCAAGAGTTTAATCAAAGGCCCTGGCGCTGTTAGAGAAACTATTCATAACTCTTTATAATAATTAATTAATATTTAATATTAAAAGCTCTATTCAATGAATAGAGCTTTTAATATAGCGAAGTTAATCTAACTAATTTCTTATATTCACTTGGCGTATGCCCAACTGTTTTTTTGAATATTTTAGAGAAATATTGTAAATCGTTTATACCGCAAAAGTTTGCTATATCAGAAATTGATAGATCAGAGTTATTTAACAGTAATGTTGCGTATTCGATTCTTTTTCTAGTTACATATTCGGTTAATGTTTCATTTGTTTCTTGTTTGAATAAGGTAGACAAGTAACTTGCGTTAACATTTAGCTTAGAGGCTATTGAATTTAGACTTAAGTCGGCTGTGTAGTCATAATTAATTAGAGTAATCGCTTGTTTTATTAACTTAGAATGCTGTTCATCAATAGTGTGTTCTCTTACTAACATGCAATATTTTCTCACCATCTCAAGACGCAAGTCATTTAATTCTTCCATAGTTTTGCATTCTTCAATTCGATAAGCAATTTTACTTGAAAGATCATCAATATGTATTGGATGAACTTTAGCTTTTTCTACCGATTTTCTAAATAAAGTATTTAAGATGATTGTATAATTTTTTCTATTTCTAATAGGATTTTCAGCTCTATTTTGACCAGCTTTTAAAGATAAAAATTTGCTAAGCAACATCTCTGCATTATGCAGTTCTCCTTTAGAAACAGCGCCCAACATTTGATTTTCTAGTTCGTATCTTTGGGCTAATAGATTCATATTTAAAAGAGTATCCATTCCTTCCTTTGGCTGTGGAACTTCATTAGATTGGCTGGCTAATGAATCCGCATTAACTTCTTTATATTTAAACTTTTTGCCTCCTTGAACATGTGAATAAAAAGTGTTGATTAGCGTATGAATTATTGATGGATCATCTAGATGCTTAATGCCGTTGTAATAATTAACTAATTCGTTATATTTGCTATCTGGTACCTTGTAATATTTCATGACTTTTCTAATTTTTTCTTCGGTAATTGTTTTTGTGGTATAAGGCCCAACACTTACAAAAGTTAATTTTTTATTTGGAATAAAAAATACGTAGTAATCACAAAAAATATTACTAGTAAGTCTGTATAAAGTATTCCTTTCGTAGGTTGATAAAATATACGCTAGATGTCTTTCAAAAGATTCTCTTTTAAAAAAGAAAGAGAAAATACTATTTTTATATTCTTCTTTTGAATTAAGAGATTTGGCATTATATACAGTTGTTTTAATGTTTATATTAGCTAGAAAATCGACTAGTAAATTGAATTCGTTTTTAATTGCTTCTTCCATCTTTGAAAGCCCTTTCTACAAAAATAGGGAAAACCTAAAAATATTACAAATATCTAAAAAAATTATACTACCTTGTTAATATTAAAACAAAGTAAACTATTTGTATCGAGCGTGTGTGGGTAGTAGCGCTTAAACCTACTTAACGCAAAGAAAGAGGGAGACACATGACTGATAGTAATTCAAAATACTATGGCGAAAACGGCGTTCATAGAGTGCCGCTTTGGAGAATCGGAGGCTTTGCCTTAAATAACACAGCAACAAACTTCTACATGTTTATGATGAACTATGTTGCATATTTCTTAACAGGAATTGTTGGTGTAGCTGTTGTAACTGCATCTTCATTTTCAATGATGATGAGAATTTGGGATGGTGTAACTGACCCATTCATCGGATTTGTTGTTGATAAGACTAATGGTAAATTTGGTAAGAATAGACCATTCATGGTAATTGGTAACATTATTCTTTGCTTGGCAAGTTTTGTAATGTTCCACTTTACACAAAAACTACCTGAAAACACTTCAATTAGATTTGCTTTCTTTATTGTAGTAGCTATGATTTACTACATTGGCTATACTTTCCAATGTGTAGTAACTAAGTCAGCTCAAAGCTGCTTAACTAACGATCCTAAACAAAGACCATTATTTGCAGTATTTGATGGTGTTTACAATGTAATTCTTTTCACAGTATTAGCACTTGTAACTGCTAAACTTGGAACTAAATATGGTACTATGGCTTCTGCTGGCGTATTCCATGAATTATGGGTTATGACTGCGATTTGTTCTGCTATTTGTACTTGTATCGCAATTTTCTGTATCGCTCCAAAAGATAGAACAGAATTCTTCGGTACTGGTGAAGTTCAAAAAGTTGGTCTAAAAGATTATTGGGAGACTTTAAAAGGCAACAAAGCTATCCAAATGCTTATTGTTGCAGCTTCTACAGATAAACTAGCATTATCAACTAAGACTTCTACAGTTACTCTTGTATTGTTTGCGGTGCTTGTTGGTAACTACTCAATGCAAGGCACAATGTCTGGTATCACTAATATTCCAGGTTTAATTCTATTGATTTTCTTTGTTGGTGGTTTAGCTACAAGACTTGGCCAAAGACGTGCAATGATTATTGGTTCAGTAGGCGGCATCATTGTTAATGCATTACTTATCCTATTATGGATCTGTGGCGATCCTACTACTATGGTTGGCGCTAATGGTGGCGTACAATGGAGCTTCTTTACAATTGCTTATGTTGTATTGACTGTTTCTTATACTGGTTTCAGTGGTATTACATCTAACATCGTTATTCCAATGACAGCTGACTGTGCTGACTATGAAGTATATAGAAGCGGCAAGTATGTTCCAGGCTTAATGGGCACATTATTCTCACTAGTTGATAAGCTAATTTCTTCATTAGCTCCAATGATTACTGGTATGTTATATGCATCAATTGGATTCAAGGATGCATTACCTGATGTTAATACCGCATACAGTGTAGAACTTAGAAATGTTACTGTATTCTGTGCTTATGGTATGATTATTCTTGGCTTAATTTGCAACTTGATCGCTATGAAGTTCTATCCATTAACAAAAGAATACATGGCTGAAATCCAAGATAAGATTGCTGAAATTAAGAAAAACGCAGCTACTAAAAAAGCTTAATAATTTATAAGCTTAAAAGGAGATTTTATGAGCAACCAAAAGAAGGAAAATATTTTTGTAAGGGGGATTGATTATCTTTTTGCTCTACAAGAGAAAAGACAACCTGTCAAAGTTAAGCGCAAGACCTATCTATTGGTTGCTCTTTTATTTGGCTGGTGCGGCGGACATCGATTAATGTCTAAACGATATGTTTTATTTGCAATATACTTATTATTGTGTTGGACTGGATTTTCTGTCGCTATGACAATTGTTGATTTAATGATTGCTATTCCTATTCCTCCAGACGAGGATGGATATATTATGATTTGAAAGGAGCAATATGAGACAAACATTTGATTTAAATTTTAAATGGGCTTTCTCTAAACAAGCTAAAGAAGTTCCTGTAGAAATGCCAAGCGATTGGTATTATGTGAACTTGCCACATACTTGGAATGCTATTGATGGCCAAGATGGTGGAAATGATTATTTTAGAGGTACAGCTTATTATGCTAAATCATTCTCAAGATCTGATTTAACAGAAGGCAAGGATGATGCTGGCAAACTTTATTACTTAGAATTTAGAGGCGCTAATGCTTCTGCTACTGTTTATGTAAACGGTAAAGAACTTGCCCATCATGATGGTGGTTATTCTACATTTAGAGTAAATATTACTGAAGCAATGGCTGATGAAAACTTAGTTGTTGTTGCTGTTGATAACTCTGTTAATGATAGAGTATATCCACAAAAGGCTGACTTTACTTTCTATGGTGGTCTATATAGAAATGTAAATATTATTTGTGTTGATGAATCACATTTTGATTTAGATTATTTTGGTGGCCCTGGTATTAAGGTTACACCAAATGTTAAAAACAAAGATGCTGAAATTGAAGTAGAAGGTTTTGTCACTAATCCTAAAGATGGCCAACAAGTTAGATTTACCGTTAAGGATTCTGATGGCAATGTTGTTGATACAGTAACTAAGGCTGTTAATGAAACAGTTGCTGTTCTTCCAATTAAGAATGTTCATTTATGGGATGGTGTAGATGATCCTTATCTATATACTGCTGTTATTGAACTTTTAAATGGTGAAGAAGTAATTGATGAAGTTAGTGCTAGATTTGGCTGCAGAACTTTCGCTATTGATCCTGAAGATGGTTTCTTCTTAAATGGTAGAAGCTATCCTTTACATGGCGTATCTAGACACCAAGATAGATGGGGTGTAGGTAACGCTTTGCTTCCTGAACATCATAAAGAAGATATTGATTTAATTTGTGAAGTTGGTTGCAATACAATTCGTTTAGCACACTACCAACATGATCAATATTTCTATGATTTATGTGATGAAAGAGGTCTAGTAATTTGGGCTGAAATTCCATATATTTCTGCTCATATGCCTAATGGTAGAGAAAACACTATTTCTCAAATGAAGGAATTAGTTGTTCAAAACTATAATCACCCTTCAATTTGTGTATGGGGCTTATCTAATGAAATCACAATGGATGGAGCTTCTAGTGAAGACTTAAGAGAAAACCATGTAATCTTAAATGATATGGTTCATGAAATGGATAAGACAAGACTTACTACTATGGCTGTAGTATCTATGTGCGATATCAATGATCCATATATTAAAATTCCTGATTGCATTTCTTACAACCATTACTTTGGCTGGTATGGTGGTGATACTTCTATGAATGGCCCTTGGATGGATAATTTCCATAAGGTTCATCCTGATATCGCTATTGGCATGAGTGAATATGGCTGTGAAGGCTTAAATTGGCATACTTCTAATCCTGTACAAGGTGACTATACAGAAGAGTATCAAGCTTACTATCATGAAGAATTAATTAAGCAATTATTCACACGTCCTTACATTTGGTCAACTCATGTTTGGAACATGTTTGATTTTGGCTGCGATGGCAGAAATGAAGGCGGTGAAAATGGCCAAAACCATAAGGGCTTGGTTACATTTGATAGAAAATATAAGAAAGATTCTTTCTACGCTTACAAAGCTTGGTTATCTAAAGAACCATTTGTTCACATTTGTGGCAAGAGATATGTAGATAGAGTGGAAGATGTTACTAAGGTAACTGTTTATTCTAATTTACCTAGTGTAGAATTATTCGCTAACGGTGTAAGTCTAGGCAAGAAAGAAGCTAGCGATCACTTCTTCTACTTCGAAGTACCAAATGCTGGTGTAACTAAGTTGCATGCGGTAGCTGGAGAATGCGAGGATGATAGTGAAATTCATAAAGTTGATAAGTTCAATGAAGCTTATAGACTAAGAGAAAAGGGCGCTGTACTTAACTGGTTTGATATTACTGCACCAGAGGGGTACTTCTCTTTAAATGATAGAATTGATGCGATTATGGCAAATCCTGAAGGTGCTAAAGTTCTTGGAGGATTATTCAAGGTTGCAGCATCTCACTCTCAACTTGCTAAAGAGGATAAAAACGGTGAAAAAGGCTTGTCTCCAGCTATGATGAAGATGATGGGATCTTTCACTTGTATCCGTCTAGTTAGTATGATGGGTGTTATGGGTGGCAATGCTAAGAAAGAAGATTTATTAGCTATTAATGCTCAATTGAATCAAATTAAAAAATAAAAGAGTTAAAAATATGAAAAAAGCGAGTGAACTATTAAAGGTATATAAAAACGAAAATGGTCCAGATATCGCTATGGTAACAGACCGTCTTATTGAAAAAGACGGTCTGTTCTTTAAAGACATAGATGGTTCTGGAGAGTTTAAAGAATTTGATGACTGGAGAAAATCTCCAGAAGAGCGTGCAAAAGCATATGTTAAGGAATTAACTGTTGAAGAAAAAATTGCACAATTATTTATTTCAGACTGGCGTATGGGTAAATATCCATGCGGTGTTAAGGATCATGTTCCTACTCTTGATGAATCTGGAGTATTAGATAATGGCGAATTAAATGGTAAGTCTATCTTTGGTGAACAGCATCTTCCTGGTACTGAAACAATGTTGAAAGAATGGTTCTCAAGACATTTAATCTTAAGAGCTAATCCTACTCCTACCGATTTGGTTGAGTTCTTAAATCAACTTCAAGCTGAAGCTGAAGACTGCAATCATTTTGTTCCGGTTTCTGTAGTATCTAACTCTAGAAATGAAAATGCTGAGCCAGTATTTGGCATGAATGATGCTGCTGGTGTATTTACAACTTATCCTGGTACTTTAGGTATTGCAGCTGCTTGTAAGGGTGATGGCAACTTAGATGTTATTGATAAGTTTGCTGATACCGTTAAGAAAGAATGGAATGTCTGTGGCTTACTAAAGGGTTATATGTATATGGCTGATTGTATGTCTGACCCAAGATGGCAAAGGTCATATGGTACATTTGGTGAAGATCCTGAATTTATTGAGAATGTCTTTGATCATTTAATTCCTGGCATTCAAGGTGGATCTGATGGCGTTTCTAAGGACAGTGTTGCAATGACTGTTAAGCATTTCCCTGGTGGCGGTGCTAGAGAAAATGGTTTCGACCCTCACTATAAGGCTGGACAATGGAATGTTTATGCTACTGCTGGTAGCTTGGAAAAGTATCATATTAGAGGCTTTAAGCCAGCTATTAAGCATAATGCAGCTAGTATCATGCCTTATTACTCTAAGCCTTCTAAGGATAAGAGTGCTCCTCAAGTTGATGAAAATGGTAATGTAATGCCATTTAATCCATATGGTTTTGCCTATAACAAGTATTTCATTGATGAAAAGCTAAGAAAGCAAATGGGCTTTAAGGGCTATATCAACTCTGATACAGGCATTGTTCATAATATGTGCTGGGGTGTAGAAGCACTAGATAAACCAGAAAGAATTGGTTTTGCGATTGCTCAATCTGGTGTAGATTTAATTAGCGGCTTATTTGATAATGAAAATGGTTTAGAAGCATATAATCGTGGCAAGAATGGCTATTATGATACTCACGAAGTTCCAGAAGGATTTAAGAAGGAAGATTTAGTTTTAACTGATGAATCAATCGATAGAGCAGTTACTAGAACTTTAACTGAGATGTTTAAGATGGGCATGTTTGAAAATCCTTATAAGGATGCTGAAATCGCTGAAAAGACTGTTGCAACTAAGGAATCTAAGGATTACGCATATAATGTTCATCAAAAGTCTGTTGTTCTTTTGAAGAACAGTGGCGTACTTCCACTAGCTAGTGATAAGAAAGTATACGCTGAAGCGTTCTATAAGAATCCTGAACAAGCTAAGGGTGCTACTGAAAAGTTGCATCAAGATTTAAGCAAGTACTGTACTTTAACTGATAATGTTGATGAAGCTGACTATGCAATATTTATGCTTCATCCAGCAAGTGGTGCTTACTTTACAGCTACTCCTGGTTACTTAGAACTAGACTTATGTGAAGATAAGGAAGTACCTAATGTCGATGAAAACTGTTGTCCATTAAAGGAAACTCATAAGGAGACTACTTTAAGTGGAATTGGTAGAATTGCTGAAATGGCTAAGAGAGTACATGAACATGGTGGTAAAGTTGTTTCTAATGTGAATGTTGTACTAGCGTGGGAACTTGGCAATATCGAAACTGTTTCTGATGTTTTAACTGTTGGTTTTGATACATATGATGAGGCTATATTTGATGTATACTTTGGCAAGTATCATCCAACTGGTAAGCTTCCTATTACTTTCCCTAAGAATGATGAAGTAATTAAGGTAGACGAAAATGGTAAGTGTGTAAGTCCTAATGATGTTCCAGGTTTTGATAAAGACAAATACATGCCTGATGAATTAAAGGATGAAAATGGTAAGGCTTACGCTTATAGGGATAGCGCTGGTAATTACTACGAATTAAACTTTGGTTTAACTTACTAATAACAGAGACGAGCAATCGTCTCTTTTTTAATGGTAAAATTAAGGTATGAAAACGGTTTTGCCTTTAATTAATACTTCTTTTAGTCCTGGTAATGCTCTTAAGTCTTTGGAAGAATTTGATGATTTAGAAACAAAAGATATTGCAAGGGGAGAATATTACTATTTTACTGGTGAAGCTAAAAAGTGCAGTGAAATAGTAGAAATATATTTAGCTAGTCCTAACACAGAAACTAAGCTATCAGCTTGCATGCTTTATGCGTTTTCTAATCTAACATTAGGCAATACCAATGAATCGTATAGAGGATTAAAAGAGATTAATTTAGTTTTAAATAGTGAATTAGCTAATCCATCTAGCAAAGAAAATTGCGCATTTTGTGTATTTGCAAGTTATTTAGGATCGGTTTTACTTCATCTTCCAATCGATGATTTACCTAATTTAAGAGATTATATTAGAGACTTGCCTACTGGTATTAGACTTTATGCAACATATATTATGGCACATGTAGAATACTTAAAGGGTAATTATGGCCAAGCACTCGGGATGTGCGAGTCGGCTTTATACTTTTGTGAGAAGCCTTATCCAATCAGTATGATTTATCTTTATTGTATGATTGCAATGTGTAATATTAATCTAAAACGTCAAAAACAAGCTCAAGAGGCATTGATGATTGCTTGGAATAATGCAAAAATGGATGAATTTTTAGAGCCTTTTATAGAACATCATGGTCTTCTTCAAGGGTTAATAGAGTCTTGCATAAAGAAAAATAATCCAGAAATTTATAACAAGCTTTCTAATAGAGTAATAGCTTTTTCAAGAGGGTGGATGTCAATTCATAATCCAAGTAGTAAAACAAATGTTACTGATGCCTTAACAACAATGGAATTTTCGATTGCAATGTTGGCTAGTAGAAACTGGAGCAATCAAGAAATAGCTGATCATTTAAATATATCTGTTAATACTGTAAAACATTATCTCTCTGATATTTATATTAAACTTAATATTTCTAAAAGAGATGATTTGAAGAATTATATGTTGAAGTAGTGCCCAAGGGGCACTTTTTCATGCCTAAAAGTGCCTTATAATTTAATATCTTAAATAATAAAATATCTTTAACAAGAGGGATGTTTATGAAAAAGATATTTA
>CAVDDT010000045.1:0-11848 GCA_963607765.1 Paratractidigestivibacter sp.
AAAAAATATCGTCTCTAAAAGAGACTTTTTCATCAGCATTATTTATTATTTTATCTGTGTCAATTATATTGTGAATTGTTTTTACTTCGTCTAGTTCAAATATATCTTTAAAACTTTCGGCGGCAACGTTTGAGACAGCCACATGATAGTCAAATTTCTTTAAGATTTTTTTCATTGTGTTCATGTAGTTTGCGGCATAATTTTTAACCCCATAATCAGCATGAATCCAATTAATTTTAGTATTCGCATTTGAACAAGATGTGAATACGCTGCATATTCCCTCTTTAAAAGCTATTTCTACATCATATTTTTCAAGAGACATCTTTTCTCTTTCTTTCTTTATGTCTTCTATAATTGACCCTGATTTTAACTTATTATAGAAAGTTAATTTTTTTAAAAATTTTCCATGTTTAAAACATTCTTTAACCGGAATATCACAAACATCAAAAAAAGAAGTTCCTTTAATAACGTTGATAAAATCAGGTATTTTATTCATCATCTCTCCATGTGGATGCAATACGAGCAAATCAATTTCATATTTATCTTTGTCTATATTATTAAATAAGTTGATAAGCACTTTACTTACACCACCCATGCACATTTCATCATTCACAAAAAGTAGTTTCTTTTTCATCTTTTTTTATCCTTTATTTTTTTAACCATTCTATCTAATAGATTTTCTTTTAAATAGATAAATTCTTCAGTATCTTTATAAATTAGGATATTTATACTATTTGGAATCAGTAAACACAAGAAAGCTAAGAATATTAAATTTAACCATTCATTATTAATAACGACACAATGTTTGATAACGACTATTATCCCAAGTTCAAACATTGTTAGAAGTGCATATTTTAATTGTTTAATATAATATCCCGAAACACCTTTTTCTAATACATGTTTATGAACAACAAAGGTTTGCCCAAACCAGCTTACTAGATATGCTACTGTAGTGCCGATGAATACGCCTATTAATCCAAGCTTAATTGCAGCTACAATTGAAACAACTAAGTTAAGGACTAATTCAATAAAGGAATAAGGTAAGAAATGCTTAAAGATTCCTGATGTGTTTTGATATTGCCAAATAGGCTGACGTTTAAAAGTCATATAGTTATTTACACACAATACAAAAGTTGTTGAAACAGGCAACACATATTCACTTTTTCTAATCCAAATATTGCCTATAAATGGTTCTAATAGAATAAATAGAGATATTGTTGTAAAACACGCTAATAGAAAATATGCAAAATCGTAAACATTAAATATTTTGTTTATTTTTTCTTTATTGCCTTCTGCAATCATGTTTCCAAGCGAGGCAGTAATTCCATTCAATAACGATGTAAATAATGTTTGAATATTTTGAATAATCATAGTGTAATTAGAATAAATTCCAGATACGGTAATTCCTATAAAAGAAGAGATAATTAAATTATCCGTTCCAAACACTCCAACACTAATCAAAGAAGAAATGCTTAAATACTTTATAGTATTTATTATGCGTTTCTTAGATTCATCATCAATTTTAGTTTTGTTATTTTTAAGATAAGGAAATTGTTTAAAACAAACTCTGCTGATTATCAAATTACTTAAGGTATTAGAAACGGTAACCAACAGTAAATAAAGAACATAGTTCTTTGTTGTTAGCAAGATAACGATTTGAAACAATTGAAGAAGCGTTTTAGAAACAAAATCAACAATGGTTACGATAAAATTCTTTTGACAGGCAAAAAACATTGTCCTATAGCTTCCTAAAAAGTAAGATATAGTACTATTGAACGCATATAGAACAAAAATCATTCTAATATAGTTCAAATCTAGAGTGTAGTCTTTAATGAAAAGTGAAATAAATGGTGTAATAGCCAAAGATAAAGAAAATATTACAATTCCAATTACAAAATAAGCCTTCTTAAATAGGTTCATAATGCCGGCTATTTTTTCTTTATCATCTTCATAAACAGGTTTATACAAACAATACGCAACAGAACTTCCTATTCCAAGTTCTGTTACTGACAAAATGCTTAGAATATTAGTAAACGTTCCATTTAACCCCAATATTTCATCACCTAAACAATTGATAAAAATTGTTCTTGAAACAAATCCAAGAATTATAATTACAAACTGCGATATTAAACTAGAAGTTCCATTTAATATTGAAAACCATTTTCTCATAATCAATCTCCAAAGTAGTCATCAAGAATAATCAAATTCGATATTTCTTGATACATTTGATATCTTTCTAAAGATTCTTTCGCCTCTTCAACATCTACACTTAATTCAGTAAATTCTCTTTCTTCCGTACTGTAAGTATAATCATCAGTCCAAACCTTGCCAAAAGAGTCAAAACAATATCCATGATATCTATCATCAAAGATATCATTTCCTAGAATTGTACTTTTATCATAACTAATTCCATACAAATTTAAAATAGTTGGCATGATATCGATGTTTGTACAAGCTTTTTCGACCGTTTTCTTTTCGATTCCGTTATACCAAATAGCAAAAGGTGTGTCATTAACAGATCTGCCCAAGTCTTCCTCACACTTGTCAAAATCAAATCCCTTAACATAATGATCACCATAAATGGTAATAACCAATTGATCTAACATATCCATATTTTTGTAAGTCTCAATATATTGATATAAAGCTCTATCCAGAGACATATTTTTAGCAATATAAAATTGCAAGTCTTCATCGATATCTGGATATTTCTCTTTTACTTGTTTTAAATATTCAGTATATTCTTCACTAGTTTCTATTGGATAGGCGCTGGTATCGCTTAAATTCTCAGCACTATATGGTTGATGTCCACTATATGTTATCCAAAACGTATAACTTAAATCATAACCCACAGAGATCCAGCTAAGTGTATATCCAACTTTTAAATCGCTGCTTAAATTCTCTAGTCCAAGTTCGTATGAATCTAAAAAATTTTCATATCCTAGATCCGCAAAAAAGTTTTCTCTATTATAATAAAGGCCGTAATTATTATGTGCCGCAATACTTATATAGCCAGCATCCTTAAATGCTTTTGCTAATGTTGTTGGATAATTGTTGTCTGCATATGATTGTGCAACAACTTCACCATTACTTAACGGCAATAGCGAAGTATTAACCATAACCTCTGCGTCACTTGTACTAGCTGGCATAAGTGGAGAATAATAATTTTTAAAGTACCAGCCATCATAAATTATCTTATAAAGAGTAGGTGTTAATTCTTCATCGATTGCCGCCATATTTAAAGATTCGCCTTCAACAATTAAAAGATGTTTACCAGCTAGTGCTCCCGTCATATCGTTTTCTTGATAAGAAAGATTAGCACTTAAAAACTCTTTAACCATTTCTTTTTCTTCATTAGTTTTCTTTTTGTTCGCAAAAACATTATCCGATAAATCTCTATAAAGATATTGTTCGATACCAAACAAATTCACAAATGAATTGCTGGGAGTCATTTTGTCATAAATATATCTATCGGTTTCATTATAGGCAAATACATCATTCTCACCATAGCTACTATCTATTGCCTTGTTTTCGGTAATATACATAGTAAATCCAAATAACACGCAACATACAATCATAAGTAAGTAATCAATGTTGA
Source organism: Paratractidigestivibacter sp. (assembly GCA_963607765.1). Taxonomy (GTDB): domain Bacteria; phylum Bacillota_I; class Bacilli_A; order Erysipelotrichales; family Erysipelotrichaceae; genus Colivicinus. The sequence goes on from CAVDDT010000045.1 coordinate 3,596, forward strand.
TATAAAGATTTTTATCTTTGTTAACTTTGTTAAGGGATATCAAAACAATACACAAAATCAAAAAAATAATTGATAACACTTCTCTTTTTGTGATTAAGTATGTAACACTAGAAAAATAATCCTTAGCTTCATTAAATAGTGAGAACATTCCGTTAAGATAAATATATTGTCCAAATAATTCAAAATATCCAGTTTCTACAATGTAATAAATCACAATAAGTGTCATCATTATTGAAACAACAGCTTTATCAAAGATATACGGCAAAACAATAAATATCAGATCGATGATTGATAAAATTAGATAAAATGTATAATTCCCATATGATGGCGTACTAAAAAATGATTTGTTTAAACAAATCAAATATGTATCCATAATTACTAAACTAATTAGCTTGTAAAATACTTTATTGAATTTAATCTTCATTATTTGTTGTATATCTTCTTAACTAAATCGAACTTATTTTTTTGTAAAAGTTTAAAAATAATATTATTTTTAAAACTATATTCCTTAAACCAAGATATTTTTCTCCAATCAGGATAATATCTATCTAAGCAATCATTATTCTTTTTCAAATAAGAAATAATATCATTGGAATTATCTTTTATTCTTAAGGTTGTTAAAAACAACCCGTGTCTAATATAAAGTTCATTAATTTCACCATCAAGTTCATGATTCTTATAATAGCAAGCAATCATATTAATAGCCTTATATATATCAAAAATCTTATTATTGATTGTATGAGCTATGCTATTTCCTCTTTGAATATAAAAATACAATGGTTCATTTATTTTTGATATTTTATTAGCCTTAGATAAAAGAATTGGAATGGTCGCCAAATCTTCGTAATACAGTCCTTTTGGAAAAGAAACATCATTCATTAATTCTCTTTTTATAAATTTATTACACGCACTATTATTTATAAAAATTATATTTCTATTTTCTTTAAAGGAAGTGCATTCAAATTCACCCCCACTAGCAAGCTCTTCTCTATCATCATAAATATATTTCATATCATACACGACAATATCACTGTTATATTTGTTTGCATTGTCAACACATTTTTCGATTGTCGTTGTATCTATATAGTCATCACTATCAACAAAAATAACATAATCGCCATTTGCCTTAGTTAAACCAAAATTTCGTGCATCACTTAAGCCACCATTTTCTTTTGTATAGACAGAAACTCTATTATCTTTTATTGCATATTCTTCTAATATCTTTAAAGAATTATCGGTTGACCCATCATTAACGCAAATAATTTCAATATCTTTATATGTTTGAGATATTAGTGAAATTAGACATTTATATAAATATTTTTCAACATTATAAACAGGAACAATAACACTAACCAACATGTTTATTACCTCTTAATAAGTATTTTCTAAATAATGAGCATGTATATTTATTATTAAATCTTATAAAAATTCTATCTTTTAAACTTAACTGTTTATAATATTTATTTTTTAAATAATTAGGAAAATACTTTTTAATCAAACTTAAAGATTTAATGATTAATTCTTTATAATCATCCAATGCCAAGAAACGATATTGTCCATACAACAATAAATTTTCAATAAACAAATACTCAATTTCATCGCTGTATTGATTAATTAAATTATTAGATTTAAATCTATTATATGTATCCATAAGAACATTAAAAATATCTTTGCAGCGATCATTTCTAGTTGTCATAATACTGTTTTCTCTTTGGCGATAGTAAAGTTCTGCCTTAGGCAAATAGCTTATTTTATTTGCCCTAGCAAATAAATAAGTAATCACTTCGATATCTTCATATAAAGTTCCTTCGCGAAAAGTTATGTCACAAAAATCAAAAAATTTCTTTGAAAATATTTTGTTCCAAACGCCCAAAGAAGATAGTAAAGCTTTTTTATGAATATTATCAGCCTTAAATCTATTTGTTAACCCACTCATAACATAGTTACGCGAATCTTTTTCATTCCAATAGTATTCAATATCACAAACAACGATATCACTATTATCTTTTTTGGCGATATCTATCATATCCTTATACATATCTAAGCACACAAAGTCATCACTATCGACAAAGGCGATATAATCACCATTAGCTTCTTTTATACCAGCATTTCTTGCTTTAGAAATTCCACCATTCTCTTGGTTCAAAATAACTAATTTATTTTTATATTTATCTTTGTATTCGTTAAGAATAGTTAATGATGAATCAGTTGATCCATCATTAATCGCAATCACTTCTAAATTATCAAATGACTGATTTAAAAGAGTATCTAAGTTTTGCCTTAGATACTTTTCTACATTATAAACAGGTAATATAACACTTAATTTAGTGTTCATATACTACTCAGCAGTTACGCCTCCATTATCTGTTGACTCTTCTGGAGTAGAATTTTGACTGTATTGTGCTTGAACGGTTAAATCACTTGTTACATTAGAGAAACCGCAACTCCAGCCAGTAAATGTATATCCATCTACAGGTGGTGCGCTAGGAGCAGTAGCACTGCCTCCTTCTAATACTGTTTGAGAAAATATTTCGTTGCCATCTTTATCAACAAATCTAACTGTATATTTAGTAGCGTAATCTTCACTATTAGTATAAACTTGAACATTAATTTCACTATTAGTCTTTACGGTGCCACTACCCGAATTTCCAGTATAGTTAACTGCAGACCAAGATTTTACAGTTCCATTTAAGCCGCTGTTGCTGCTATATACATATGAGAAGTGAACAGCACTTTCTCCACCTAATAAATTAGATGCAGCCCAGTTTCTAATGCTGGACTCACTACTTGAATTTGAATTAAATCCACTAGTAACATCAGGATAATCGTATGCTGTTATGCTTATTGAAGTATGTTCGTTCTTTAATTCTCCAGCTGCAATACTTTGTTCAGTAATTGTACCAGCATTTGAAGAATCACCACTCAACCAAGTAAATGAATAACTATATCCATTATTATTAGCCCAAGTAATAGCTTCATTATAGTTGCTTCCTACAAAGTTAGGAATCAAGTCTTCATCTGCTGTTTGTTTAATTACACTAATTGATAAACTAGACATTTCCGAAGTTAAAGTGCCATACTTAACAGATTGAGTAAGAATATAACCATCAGACAAGTATTCTGAGTAATCAGCATCACCTTGAGTAACCCAAGTTACATTCAACGTAATACCTCTAGCATTACACCAAGCAACAGCCTCACTATATGTCATCTTGCCACCAGTCATAGTAGGCATGAAATCAGGCATTTCAATAACCTCTAGAGTTTCATCATATGATGTTTGAATAGCCTTGCCATTATCATAAGTTTCTCTAATACTATACGTAAAAGCTTCTGGTGCTGTTAGTGTTTTTTCACTAGAAGAAACTAATTTACTTGAAATTAAAGATTTTGCATCGGCAACACCACCCTTATAGGGGATAGAAATCCAAAGTGGTTGGCCATATGAATAGTTATAGTAATAAGAAGCATAACCAGGGATTTGTTCAGAAGTTATACTTAAAACTTTTTCAGAATTAACATACGTTGAACTAATAGTCTTAATAAAATAATTCAATAAAGTTGTCATTTGATTAACTGACATATTAGTAGTCACATTCTCACCAGCAGCATCTAATACACTTAATAACTTATTAACATCTCTAATGCCGTAAGCTTGGGTAATCATGGCCTTAATAACATCAATTTGGTGTTGACCTCTAGCATAGTCACCATCAGCGAAAGCATGTCTTTCTCTAGCATATGCTAAAGCGCCTTCGCCATCAACCATTTGAACGCCTTTAAATATGTGAACTGAATAAGTTCCTCTTTCAGAATCCGAGTTTTGAGCATCAAACTCAGCAGGAGAATCAATTTGAATTCCTCCTAGTGCATCTACAATTTGAACTACGCCCTTAAAATTTGTTTCAATATAAAAGTTAATATCAATATCCAAGAAATTTTCAACAGTATCAATAGTACATTGTCTGCTTGTATTTCTGGCATGATTAATCTTATCTCTAGTTTGGTCAGTATAGCAGGCGATAGGAACATAAGTATCTCTTGGAATAGAAACCATTGTAATTTCAAGAGTCTTTGGATTTACTGTAGCAAGAATAAGAGCGTCAGATCTGCCACCATCATTACCAATTAGCAAAACAGTAAATGGCTCACTTGTTATATCGACATTAGTATCAGTACTATTTTCTACTTCTACAACTTTAGAGAATGTATAGATAGTGCTAGCATTTTCAAGAATCTCATCATAACCATCATTAACAACAAGCATGTCATAATAGTTACTAGGCAAAGCTGCAACATCGCACTCTCCAGCAGCTAGCCCTAAGAATAAATCGTTATAATTAGTATATTCAACATAAGTAACGTTTATACCTTTAGCTTCTAGTTCAGCCTTAGCTAAAACATTACCTTCAAGGAAGTTTTCATTATCGATGATACCAAACTTGCACCCTTCAATATCACTTTCTTGAAGGATGATTTTATTATTATAGGTAACAAACGCAACTTCAGCAGTTGTTGTAGTGGTGTCACCTGTTTCGGTAATTTTGTCAACTGATTGATTTATTCTGATAACATAGAAATTTGCAACCACTAGCAAAATAGAAAAAACACCAACTACTGCAGAATAGATAATCTTGCTTTGATTCTTTTTCATAAGAATGCATAAGCATATAAAATTCACCAAAAGCAAAACTGCTAAACACAATATGCTAATTAAGACAAAGGCACTTGTCTTAATGCCTGAATATTTACAAATCAAATATAAAAGAACAATTAAGGCTACATTAAATAATACAGTTAATGCAGTTGTAATAATACTAAGTGTATTTGTGTTCTTCTTTGAACTATTACTCATAACTCTTTTCATAGTTTTTTCTCCTAATTACTAGTTGCCCAGAATTGGACAATTTCAAATTTATTGGTTGTTTCGTTATAGATAACATAAAAAGCTTCTTGTTTATTCCAGCTAGAAGTGTCCACATCACAATCTTTATAAGTCCAAGATGCTTCGGCATAAAAACAAGTATACTTTTCACCATTGAATTCAAATGTATCACCAAATACCGCATCGGCGGTTACTTCATTTACTTCAGGAAGATTGCTTCTACCATATTGCGCGATATAGCCATCTAAATCCTTGTAATAAGTATCTCTCGCATGGCTTTGGAAGGTGATTACCTGATCACCATAAACAAACATTTGTCCTCCTACGCTGTATGAAGAAGACTTATTAGTCCACGTGTAAAAATCTGCAATAAAGTTTTTTACAACGCTTATTACAATATCAAGATTTTTTTGATCGTCTTTAGCTTGCGCATCAAAATCATATCCATCAATAAGCTCACTTAACTCTTTATATAAAGTTTCTTGATATTTGGTTGGATTACTAGGCACAACATACATAGCATTAGCAGTTAAAGTTGTTTTATTATCCAACACATCATCACTACTAGAGCTATTGTTAGCTACCACCACTATATTAATCACTACCGCAATAATCGACAACACACAAAGAACAAGTATAATCTTAGAAAAAGTGTTCTTAAATATCTTTTGTAAAATTCCGTTCGTTTTCTTTTTCATATTTTTTCCTTTTTTCAACTTTTTAATTTTACCAACCTTGAACATTTATTACAAATCGCTCAATATAAATCTTTCTTAAAAAAACCAAATACATGAAGCAAATTGCCAATAATTAGATAATTGTTTTTATTGATTAATTGATAATAAACCCCTTTAGAACCAGTAAATTCTCTTACATATTTATTGTTTTTAAAATTTGGATAATTATCTATTAAAATGTCCCAGCTCATTTTTAAAGTTTTGCTTCGATCTTCTTTATCTTTGATTTGGCAAGTCCTTAAAAAGCTATTTCCTAAAAAGAATTTCGCAAACAAAAATTCCAATTCATCATGATACTCAATATCAAGATTATGTTTAATGTAATATTTCTTTATTTCATTAAAAACATGTATCATATCTTTCACTTTATCATTATGTGTGTGAGTAATAGAGTTTCCTACTTGCATATAATGAACAAATGGTCTATCTACAAAACTTATTTTCAAATCATTGCCTGCAAGGCAATATAAAAAATAAGAGTCTTCATATCTATATCCATCAGGGAAAGATAAATCACATTTTTTAATTAGTTCTGTCCTATATATTTTGTTCCATAGGGTAGAGAATAATCTTGTGATCATTTCCTTTGGGTTATGATACTCTTTTTCTTTATGTTCCTCTATTTTATTTGGATATTCCCAAAAGAAGTTGCAAACACATATATCACTGTCATCTTCCTTTATTTTAGACAACATCTCGTCATACATTTCTTTTTCAACATAGTCATCACTATCAACAAAGCCAAAATACTTTGTTTTTGCATTATTGATGCCACAATTTCTAGCACTAGCTATTCCACCATTTTCTTTATTTATCAATGTAATATTGTTATACTTCTCAACATATCCATTTACTATATCTTTAGTATTATCGATGCTTCCATCATTGATAACCAAGATCTCAATTTCCTTAGATGTTTGATTAACCAACGAATCAAGCGTTCTAGAAATACTTTTCTCTCCATTATAAACAGGAACTATTACTGTTAGTTCCATTATTTATTAACCTCTTTTAATAAAATCATCGCAACCAATGACATGGCACTAATTGTAAGATATTGATCCAATGTATGGCCTGAAGTAATTGCCGAGGCAATTCCAGCAATATATGCTAATCCAAGCATGCATATTTTGAAATTAAACTTCTTTTTAAAATTTCTTATAATTTTATAAATTCCATATAATGCCATTAGTGCCCAAGGGGCCATGGTTAAAGTCACACCAACATATCCCAAGGTGTATCTTTGTTGAACAAAATCCCTTTCAATCAAGAAAGATCCATTCATAAATGTAGAATAGCCCATTCCCATAAATTTAGTATAAGTGTCAGTACTATTCCACTTATAATTATTAAAAATTGTCTGCATTTGTCTACCATTACACCTTTGTTCAAGAGGATATAAGTCTAAAACATCCCACCAGAATTTTCCATCAAAAGTATATTGATAATACAATAGATAATATTCACTAGGAATAGAAGAAATTAATTTGCTTCTAATACCATAGTCCTCGAAATAATTAATGTAATAGTAATTATATTCAGCTGTGCCAGGAACCAAATCGCCTCCGCCAGCTTCTTGTTTAGCCTTTTCTAATAGATCGCTTGTATCATTCAACAATGCAGTGTTGTTTGCATTATTTAGTTTAGTGTTTCTATATGCAGGAGTGTATGGAAACACAATAGAAGAAAGCAAGGCACAAACACAACATACTACAAGGAAAAATGGTCTAAGCTTTTCTTTCTTTAAAATAAGCATCAATATATAAACGCCTAAACTAGCAACCGGTGCAATCAAAGTCCCATAAGTAGCTACTTTGGTACCAATAATCCACATTGCAAGAGATTGCAAAATTATGTTTATTGAAGCAAATATTTTTCCTTTTCTAGATTTCCACTTAAGCAAATAACAATAATTCACAAAAAGCAAAATAAACAAATAAATTCCCAAAGTATTTCCTTCAGGAAAAAAGAATTTACTCGAAACATCTCTAGGATGCATAGAATCATATATACCAGCAAACCAAGAAAAGAAAGATGCTTTTGTAGTTGTTCCATTATAAGTAGATAGTCCAAACAAAAATACATCACCCAGCACAATTAATAAAGAAATTACAAAGGTGGCAATTAGAACGCTCTTCTTAATTACATCTTCGCTTATATTAGCTTTATAGAACGCATAAATAATAAAGTAAGGCATTATTAACGTGCATATATATACTGCTTCTTGATATATACTGTAATAAAAATTATTTGTTAAATATAATGATTCGAAGATATTAACACAATTAATTGAATGCAATATAAAGTAAGAACCAATTAAAACTAAATAAATTATAAATATTATAAAAACAGGCTTCTTTTTATTCTCATTCTTAATAAATAATAAAATTACCATTAAAGGAATAAAAATATAGTGAAATAAAACAGAAGGCCTAGGAATAGAAATATAATCATATAAAAGATAATCTAGCTCAAAGATTGGCTGTAAAAAGAATATACTAAAAACAATTATACTCAGTTTTTTATCATCAATATTCCTAATCTTTTCTAAAAATTTATTCATGTTTTTATTTTATTACCTTCCTTACATATATCACAAGTAATAGAGTAGATAGTATTGATACACCTATT
>CAVDDT010000046.1:0-11352 GCA_963607765.1 Paratractidigestivibacter sp.
AAAATACCAACTATGCGCAAGATAACGGCTTTCGCTTTGTGCTTATCAAGAAAAGCAGAAAGCAGTTACAAATGAATGAATTTGTTTGAAAAATGATTTAAAAAACTTGTTTCAAGGAAGTTTGTTAAATGGCAAAAAGAAAAGGGACCATATAGGTCCCCATGGGATTAGATAACTTTATGTTCCTTCAATAGCTTTTCAACATCAGTATGTTCAATCTTCTTAAGTGCTTTCTTAAGAACCAGCTTTTCCATAAAACCTAGTTCCATACTTGTAATTTTCTTTCCATCACGAAGTTGAACAGTAGAATTTAATAAATCTCTTATATCATAGACACTGCCCCATACTTCTGGTACTGCTCTATCTATATTCAATAGTGTATATACAGCTTCCATGCCAGTACGCATTGAATATTCGGTAGTGAAGATTGTATCTCTTGGTGTTTCAGCGAATTGCCCTAAAAAGGCAAAATTTATTGCACCATCAGGTACTACATTTGGTCTATCACCATAGCTTCTTGGCATAAAGAAGGCATCAATGTAAGGCATCATTACTGGAATTGTATTAGCGCTCTTACTTGCATACTCTTCGATTTTTTCTTCAGGTACTCCTAAATGATATAGCCATTCCTCACATATTTCTTTGCCTGTACATTCTCTCATTGGCTTTTTAATATAATCACCTGGTTTATCGGTAAATAATGCGTATACCCAAACTAGGCAATGGTCCTTTGGCTGTTGTCTAAATTGTGGTTGTCTATTAATTGTCCAAGAAAGTAGCCAGCTTGAATCTTTTACAGTGACAATGCCACCGGTTGTAACTTTTCCGGTGAAAGGATCTCTTTTACAAATATTCTTGATATAAGGAATAATGTTTTGATCAAGTGTTTCTACGGTAGCAGACATCCAATTTGTGGCCTCTGGGTTACTACAGAATTTATCAGGATGGCCAAATGATGGATCTTGGGCAGCAATCTTACGCCACATATCCCATCCTCCGCCTTCTTTAAGTTCTATATTGTAAGAAGCAGGAGAATCTTGAGATCCCATACTAGAATTTTCTACACATCCACCATTTGTGATAAATACTAAATCATTTTCTGTTAAGTCTATATGGTCTTCTTTTTCATCTTTAATAATGTCGATTCTTTTAGCAACCTTATGATCTTTCTTTGAACAATCAAATTCAACATTTGTCACATGAACGCCATAATGGAAACTAACATTTCTTTCTTCTAGATATTTAACCATTGGCAAAATCATTGATTCGTATTGATTATATTTAGTGAATCTAAGAGCCTTAAAATCTGGTAATCCTCCAATGTGGTGAATAAATCTTTGGAAATATAGTTTCATTTCAAGGGCACTGTGCCACTCTTGGAAAGCAAACATTGTTCTCCAATATAGCCAGAAATTAGATTTGAATACTTCATCATCGAAGACTTCGTTAATCTTTTTATCTTGTAAATCTTCATTTGGCGTAAAGAATAGTTTCATAATTTCCATAGCGCCTTTATCAGAAATATCAAACTTGCCATCAGTGTGGGCGTCTTTACCTCTATTAACCGTAGCTCTGCACAATGAATAGTTAGGATCTTCCTTATTTAGCCAATAATATTCGTCTAATACTGATACGCCTTCTGTTTCGATAGATGGAATATCTCTAAATAAATCCCACATTACTTCGAAGTGGTTGTCCATTTCTCTGCCACCTCTCATAACATAGCCTAAATTTTCAAATTTATAGCCATCACATGCCCCACCTGCAAGATTTCCTTTTTCTAGAATGTGTACATGTTCACCTTTCATTTGGCCATCTCTAACTAAATAACAAGCAGCAGTTAAGGCAGCTAGTCCACTTCCTACAATATAAGCAGACTTAGAGTCAACTCCCTCTGGTTTCTTTGGATGGGCAAACGCTTCATAATTTCCACTTCCATAATACATAATTCTTACCTCCTGTATTACTTTACGTTTTTAATATAAATAATTTATTTAAACTAAAACATAAACAAAAAATGACTTGTGTTTAATTATTTTACATAAGTCATTTTTTGTCTAATTTTTTATCAAAATCAATAATTTGATTATTTTATTTCCACTCTCTTTAAGGCTTCTTTAACACTTCCTTGAATAACAATCGAAAGCTTATCCACTATCTCTTTAGGATCTTCTTTCATATCATTTTTAATCCACTCAAGCATTAAGCCTACAAAAGCGTATTTATAAAAGTTAGCGATAAAATACTTATCTTCTTTTCTAACGTTCATATCTTTCGCTTGTTCCTCAACTACATCCTCTAATAATTTAAAAGTAACTTTATAAAGATATGTTTCAATTTGTTCCTTGCTTACTGAATTATAAACATTCATAATAAATGGCTTATTTTCTTTTACAGCTTCAAAAATATTTAAGAAGCCTTCTTGCCAAGTACTATAAGTTTTATTTCCCTCAAGAGCTTTAGAAGCATCTTCTAGACAACACCATTCAATCAAATCATAGATATCTTTAAAATGATAATAGAAAGTCATTCTATTAATTCCGCAATCATCGGTAATATCACTTACAGTAATCTTGTTTAATGGTTTTACTAGAAGCAAATGTTTTAATGATTCTTCTAGTGCTTTTTTAGTTATTTGTGACATCTTCTTTATTATTCAAATCTTCTTTTGGCTTATCAGCATCAATTGGAGTAAATTTAGCTTCAACAGTTTCTTCCGTTGTTTCCTCTTTAACAGGCTCTTCATTCTTTGTTTCCTGAGCTGTTTCTTCTTTTGACTTAGCTAGTTCATATTTAGTTTTTAAAATAGATAAGTAAATATTTGATACTAAATCGCTTATTCCTGCAAACAACATACCAATTCCTGCTGTTGCATATAATAATTTATAGTTAAGAATGTAAAAGAAGTTGATTATAACAAGTACGCCCATAGCAATACAAACAATCATCAATGTAAGATAGGTACCGAAATGGTTCTTGCCTATCTTTTTAGCATCTAGAGCATCTTGAAACTTTAGTGCAGCGCTCACAATAATAGCTACGCCAAAGGCTACAGTTGTAATATCAGATAATGAATACTTGCATATTAGTGTAACGATTGCTAGCGCCATCAACACAATTCCAAGAATAAAGTCATTTCTTTTATAGCGATCATCTATTTTAGTAACAAAGTATCTTATTATTTCGATGATTCCTGCAAGCATTAGACCATATGCCAAGATAGTGACAACCACCTCTACACAAGCTGATCCTTTTGCGAGCAATAGATATCCTATTGCGATATATATAATGTTAACAAGTAGTAAAGCTTTTTTTATTGAGTTTAGAAATGTCATAGTTTTGTACCTCTAATAAGATTATAAAAGAAAAAATAGTAAAAAGTTGATTTTTTAGTTAAAATAGCTTGAAATAGGCTTTTATTCGTTATATTATATATAAGCTTAAGTAGATCCTGATGGGATCTATATATTAAGCACAAGTTCGGCACACCTGAAAACGTGTGCATTAAAAACGAAAGGAGACATAAATGCCTACAATTAATCAATTAGTAAGAAAAGGTAGATCAGCTAGAACTTTCAAGTCTAAATCTCCAGCATTAAACAAGGGATTTAACTCATTAAAGTCTAGACCAATCAATTTGGCTTCTCCTCAAAAGAGAGGAGTTTGTACCAGAGTTGGTACTATGACACCTAAGAAGCCTAACTCAGCTTTAAGAAAGTATGCCAGAGTTAGACTAAGCAATGGTATGGAAGTTACAGCTTACATTCCTGGTATTGGTCACAACCTACAAGAACACTCTGTAGTATTAATCAGAGGCGGTAGAGTTAAGGATTTACCCGGTGTTAGATATCACATCGTTAGAGGCACACTAGACTGTGCTGGCGTTGATGGACGTAAACAAGGTCGTTCATTATATGGCGCTAAAAGACCTAAATAAACATGAAAGGAGATTAAAATAATATGCCAAGAAAAGGACATATCGCGAAAAGAGATGTATTAGCAGATCCAATTTATAACTCAAAACTTGTTACGCGTTTAATCAACAAAATCATGTTAGATGGTAAAAAAGACGTAGCAGAAAACATTCTATATAATGCATTTCAAATCGTAGAAGAAAAAACTGGTCAACAACCTATGGAAGTGTTCGAAAAAGCACTTGATAATGTTATGCCAGAATTAGAATTAAAATTAAGAAGAGTTGGTGGTGCTAACTACCAAGTTCCAGTTGAGGTTTCTTCTGAAAGAAGATTAACTTTAGGATTAAGATGGATTGTTAACTATTCACGTTTAAGAAGTGAAAAGACTATGGAGCAAAGATTAGCTAACGAAATTATCGATGCTTCAAATGGTGTTGGTCAATCTGTTAAGAAGAAGGAAGATACTCATAAGATGGCTGATGCTAATAAGGCATTTGCACACTTCCGCTGGTAATTGAAAGGAATAATATGGCAAGAGAGTATAGCTTAGAAAATACTAGAAATATCGGTATCATGGCTCACATCGATGCTGGTAAGACTACTTGTACTGAACGTATTCTTTTCTTCACTGGTAAGACTCACAAAATTGGTGAAACACATGATGGTGCTTCACAAATGGACTGGATGGCCCAAGAACAAGAAAGAGGTATCACTATCACTAGTGCTGCCACTACTACTTTCTGGGCCGGCCAAAACCACCAGTTCCCTAAAAACCGTATCAATATCATTGATACACCAGGACACGTTGACTTTACAGTTGAAGTTGAAAGATCTTTAAGAGTATTAGATGGTGCAGTTACTGTACTAGATGCTAAGGCAGGTGTTGAGCCTCAAACTGAAACAGTATGGCGTCAAGCTACTACATATGGCGTTCCAAGAATTGTTTTCTGTAACAAGATGGACGCTACTGGTGCTGACTTCATGATGTCAGTAAGATCTATTGGTAATAGATTAGCTGCTAAGGCTGCTGCAATCCAAATGCCAATCGGTGCTGAAAATACATTTAGAGGAATTATTGATCTTGTTGAACGTAAGCAATATATGTACAACAATGACCAAGGAACTGATATTACCGTTACAGATATCGATGATCAATTCAAGGAAGAAGCTGAATCTTTAAGAAGCGAACTTCTTGAAGCATTATCTGAATATGATGATGAATTAATGGAAAAGTTCCTAGAAGGTGAAGAAGTTGATGTAGCTCTAATTAAGAAGACAATTAGAAAAGCTGTTATTGGCGCTGATTTCTTCCCAGTATTATGCGGTTCTGCATATAAGAATAAAGGTATCCAATTACTTCTTGATGCTGTAGTTGAATACTTACCTTCTCCACTTGATGTACCTTCTATTAAGGGTATTACATTAGATGGCGTAGAAGAAGCTAGACATCCTAGTGATAGTGAACCATTCGCTGCACTTGCATTTAAGGTTATGACTGACCCATTTGTAGGTAGATTAACATACTTCAGAGTTTACTCTGGTGTTGCTACTGCTGGTAGTTATGTATTAAATGCTACTAAGGATAAGAAAGAAAGATTTGGTAGACTAGTACAAATGCATGCTAACCATCGTGCTGATATTGAAGAGGTTGATGCTGGTGATATTGCTGCTGCTGTAGGTTTAAAGGATACTACTACTGGTGATACATTGTGTGATGAAAAGCACCCAATTATCCTAGAATCAATGGTATTCCCTGAGCCAGTTATCCAAATGTCAGTTGAACCTAAAACAAAAGCTGACTCTGATAAGATGGATGCTGCTTTAGCTAAGTTAGCTGAAGAAGACCCTACTTTCAGAACTTATACAGATGAAGAAACTGGTCAAACTATCATCGCTGGTATGGGTGAACTTCACTTAGATATCATCATCGATAGAATGAAGAGAGAATTCAAGGTTGAATGTAATGTTGGTGCTCCACAAGTTGCCTTTAGAGAAACAATCAGAAAAGCTGCTGAATGTGAAGGTAAGTTCGTTAGACAATCTGGTGGTAGAGGTCAATATGGTCACGTTTGGATCAAGTTTGAACCAAATGAAGAAGGCAAAGGCTTTGAATTTATCGATGCCGTTGTTGGTGGATCTGTTCCAAGAGAATATATTAAGCCAACTCAAGAAGGTTTAGTTGCTGCCTTAAATAACGGTCTAATTGCTGGCTATCCAGTAGTTGATATTAAAGCAACATTATTCGATGGTTCTTACCACGAAGTCGATTCAAGTGAAATGGCATTTAAGACTGCTGCTTCTCTAGCATTAAAAGAAGCTGCTAAGAAATGTGATCCAGTATTGCTTGAACCAATTATGGACGTTGAAGTTACAGCTCCATCTGAGTACTTAGGTGCTGTAATGGGTGATGTTACTAAGCGTCGTGGACAAATCAGAGATCAAGAAGAAAGAGGAAATGCTGTAGTAATTAGAGCTTATGTACCTCTATCTGAAATGTTCGGTTACTCTACTGATTTAAGATCATTCACTCAAGGTAGAGGCAACTATATGATGCAAATGGATCACTATTCAGAAGTTCCAAAGAGCATCGCTGAAGGTATTGCCAAGAAAAACGCTAAAGACTAATTGTAATTAGTAGCGTTTTATCTTAAAATTAATAATGTTAAATAGGAGGAAAAACACTAAATGGCAAAAGAGAAATTTGACCGTTCATTAGAACATGTCAATATCGGTACTATCGGTCACGTTGACCATGGTAAAACTACTTTAACTGCTGCTATTACTAAGAGACTAGCAGAAAAAGGCCAAGCTGAATTTAAGGCTTATGATCAAATTGATGGTGCACCAGAAGAAAAGGCAAGAGGTATCACTATCAATACTGCACACGTTGAATATAAAACTGCAAAGAGACACTATGCACACGTTGACTGCCCAGGACATGCTGACTATGTAAAGAACATGATTACTGGTGCTGCTCAAATGGATGGTGCTATCCTAGTTGTTGCTGCAACTGATGGACCAATGCCTCAAACAAGAGAACATATCTTACTTGCAAGACAAGTTGGTGTTCCTTATATCGTAGTATTCCTAAACAAGTGCGATATGGTTGATGATCCAGAACTTATCGACTTAGTTGAAATGGAAGTAAGAGAATTATTAACTGAATATGGTTTCGATGGCGACAATGCTCCAATCATTAGAGGTTCTGCTCTTAAGGCTCTTGAAGGCGATGCTGCTTATGAAGAGAAGATTGATGAACTAATGGATGCTGTTGATGCATATATTCCTTCTCCACAAAGAGAAACTGATAAGCCATTCTTAATGTCTGTAGAAGATGTATTCACAATCACTGGTCGTGGTACTGTTGCTACAGGTAGAGTTGAACGTGGTGTTGCTCACTTAAACGATGAAGTTGAAATCGTTGGTATCAAGCCTACAAGAAAGACAGTTATTACTGGTCTTGAAATGTTCAGAAAGCAATTAGATGAAGCTGAAGCTGGTGATAACATCGGTGCATTACTTCGTGGTGTTAACCGTGATGAAATCGAAAGAGGTCAAGTATTAGCTAAACCTGGTTCAGTTACTCCTCATACTAATTTCAAGGCTCAAGTATACGTATTAACTAAAGAAGAAGGTGGCCGTCATACTCCATTCGTAGTAAACTACCGTCCTCAATTCTATTTCCGTACTACAGATGTTACTGGTGTTGTTCAAGAAATCAAGGATAACAACGGTGGCGCTATGGAAATGGTAATGCCTGGTGATAACGTATTAATGACTGTTGAACTAATCGCTCCTATCGCTCTAGAAAATGGTACTAAATTCTCAATCAGAGAAGGCGGTAGAACAGTAGGTTCTGGTAACGTTACTGAAATCATTAAATAATTAATTACTAATTGATTAAATAATTATATGAAAAGATCATCCTTGATGATCTTTTCTTTTACACTAAAAAAGAGGATTTCTCCTCTTATTCAGCTTCTGTTATTTGCTGATACAATGATTCAAATCCATCAGTATCCATTGCACCAGATATATATCCTAGAATATTGCTAGCAATATCTACCACATATAATGATGGAAAACCACTTGGACTGCACAAACTATATAGTGTATTGTCCTCATCAATCAAAACCTGAACATTTATCCCCTTTTCTTCAATAAATTCTAATATTTCTTCTTTAGAAACATTACTTGTAGTAGGAGACATCACGTAGAAGCATACTATATCATCATGTTTACTTGAAAATTCTAAATATTCAGGTATTTCATTTATACAATAATTACACCAAGTAGCTATAAAATTAAGCATTACATATTTTCCATTGTAATCTCTTAGGTTTATTGCGTTGCCATCTTGATCGTAGAAATACTTATCCGGAACCATAGTTGTATCACTTGTTGTTTCTTCTTGTGTAGTACTTGAAGTATTTTTTAGACTGCTTATTTCTTTAGCGTTTTTGTATATCATGTTGCATCCATATATTATAAGGATAATGCCCGCAACAATGGTTACATACTTCATAATATTCTTTTTCTTTTTAAGGAAATTTAAAATAAAACTCGTGAATAATCCGGTTAATAGAAATGGAATAATTAATCCTAGTCCATATATCAATATATACAAAGATCCAAGGCTTTCAGTTGAAGCTAAAAGTATAGCACTTGCAAGCATCGGGCCTATACATGGACTCCAAGCAAACGAGAATGTCAATCCTAATAAATAAGCTTTAAGGAAACTCATTTGTTTAAGATCAATATTTAGATTAATTCTTTTTTCAATATCAATAATATTTATTTTGATTAATCCTGTTTCATGTAACCCAAATAATATTAATATTGTTCCACCTATTATTGAAATAACTTCTTGATAGTTACTGATAAATGGTTTTATGGTATCTACTGATAAAGCCAATAATAGAAATACGGTTGAAATTCCCAAGACAAAGAAGACAGTCATTAAAAATACTTTTAATGTGTCATATTTTATATCGCCATTTTCACTTACTTCCTTATAATCGCTAGATAAATAAGACATATATAAAGGAATTAAAGGAAGAACGCATGGTGATAAGAAGGACAACACCCCTTCTAAGAAAAGCCCCAATAAATCCATTAGCTAAAGTTTACGAATTCTTGTTCAGGCTTATCAATTTCAGTAGCGTTCTTGCCTTCAATATATATACGCATTCCACCACTTGCCTTAACAGCTCTAAATATACCTTCAATATGGTAGTAATGATTAAGTTCTAACTTTTCATCTAGTCCTTTTACCATCATGCCAAGTCGTTGCATATCATTTGCACAGCATACCATTGCATATCTGCCGAAGATTTTTGAGTCTTTTTTGTCTTCTAGGAAGAATCCATTGAACTTAATAGGTGAACCATTGTATTTAGAATAGTTATCTATCGCATCCATATAGAAAATTCCATAATCAATATCACTAATATCTAGATTGTTTTTGTCAAACAAGTCATCCTTTGGCATATCATACATATTGCCAACTTCATCTTCAAGTCCAATTACCGCAAATTGATTCATACTTTTGATATTGTTTCTTAAATATCTAAAGTCTTGTCCCATAAATCTATTCAAGACAACTATCTCAGTACTATTAACATGGTTAAACATAAATTGAGGCATATTTGTGACTTGAACTTTAAACTTAGTAGCATCAATTGTACAAATTACTTGAGCAATATCAAATCCTCTAGGCAAATCTCTATTTAATAGAATATTGTCATCATCCATTCCATTAAATTCAATAAAGAAACGGTCTGGATTATGTTTATCATCTAGTTCAAGTAATTTGTCATTATCAAAATCACTAAAATCCAAGTATTCTACTACACTATTAGTTTTCTTTAAGAAAGCATCATCGTAACTTTCATCGCCTTCCTCAAAACAAATAATTAGTGTCTTCTCATTTTCTGTAAATTGAGGATCCTCAAGAGTCCTCTTAATAGCTGTAGTCTTCCCTGAATCAATAAAACCTGTAACTATATATATAGGTCTATCCATGGAAAACCTCTTTATATTTATTTCTATCAATTGAAGTACCTATGATAGAAACTAGAGTATCATCTCTTTTTTCACCTAGATAAATATGATATTCATTTAAAACATAATTAATATATAAAGTTCCCTCTTTAGAATTAACATATCCCTTAATTCTAATAATTTCTTCATCAACATTACTTAAGATAGATTCAAGTTCTTCTTTAGTAAATTCATAACTTGTTCTAATGATTTGATTCTTGAATAATTCATCTTCATCATCGTCATCATCTTCTCCATCATGATGGTGGTGGTGATGCTCATGGTCGTGGTGGTGTTCATGATCGTGATGACAACATCCACATCCGCATTCTTCATCGTGTTCATGATGATGTTCATCCTCTTCTTCATGACCAGCAACAATTAAATCCATCAATTCATCAATAGAATAATCAGTAACATTTTTGTCAAGAATAACTACATCATCATTAATACTCTTAACAATTTCTTTTGCTTCTTCAATATTTTCATCACTAGCTACATCCAAATGTGATAATACAATCGCATTAGCAGCTTTTACTTGATCATCAAAGTAATCTTTGAAGTTCTTATGATATTTCTTACAAGTCTTAACATCGACAATGCAAATATGAGAAACAACCCTAAAGTCATCATCTTCATGGACAACATTTAGAATATCAGATAGTTTTCCTACTCCTGATGGTTCAATCAATAAATCAGTAACATCCATATCTTCTATTTCCTCAAGAGCACTTTCAAAGTCTCCTCTTAATGAACAGCAGATACAACCATTATTTATCTCTTTAACATTTAGTGCACTATCAAAAAACGCACCATCTACGCCTACTTCACCGAATTCATTCTCAAGAAGCATTACTTTTTTAAACTTCTTTTCACTTAATAATTTTTGAATAAAAGTTGTTTTGCCAGCTCCTAAAAATCCAGAAATAATATAAACATTTATCATAAATATATACCTTCTTTCTCTACCCATCTATTTTAACATTAATAGAGAAAGAAAGAGATTTTTAGACCAATCAAAATAGATGATGTCTCTTTATCACCCTATGCATCCTTTTAATCATAGCTTTTTTATCATCATCAATATCTTTCCTATAAATCATAGAAAAAGGTATTTTAGGAGTAAATTCTAAAGGGATTATTTTTGTATCATTATCATTATAGTGAATACTTTTTAGACATAAAAAGATAGCTTCATTATCTTCACATTGTTTTTCTATAGGGCTAGCAAAACCATCAATTTCTATAAATGTAATATTTCCATCTAGTTCTTCGATTTTATCCGCAAGTTCATTCATTAAAATATTATCATCACTTTTTAGCTTTAATATTTTTAAATTATTTAGATCTTCTTTTTTAATCACTTTTTTATCGTAAAGTTTATGCCCTTTTT
>CAVDDT010000047.1:0-10890 GCA_963607765.1 Paratractidigestivibacter sp.
TAGTAATAGTGCAAGAACTATATTAATAATTTTTGGAGCGATATCCTTATACTTAAGTCCAGCATAAAACAAGATATCTGCTACTGCAATCAAGCAAATCACGCAGACGAATAAACAAATGAATGTTTTAAGTTCAAGATTGAAATATTGATGAGCTAATATCACTAAAGTAATGATAGCTACATGCATAAGTACAGTTAGAACTAATCCAACAATGTTTAGAACAGAGATTTTGCTTTTCTTTTTTAACATACTATTAGCTATCTTTTTCATTAGTTATCTCCATAAGCTTGGACAATTTCAAAACGTCCATCTTCATTTTCAATAATTGTAAAATACATTTTCTTTATAAAAGAAGATTGAGCCTCTTTTTGTTCAAGAGAATTTGTTCCATACAAGTATATATCAGAGAAAGTATCTTCATTCTTGTAAGTCCATGTACAAGTTACATAATAAGAAGTCCAACTTTTATTATCATATTCATAAGTTCCTGTTGTATCGCCAACTTCAGCTTCAATAGAATCAACTTCAATCAACTTATCGCTTCCATATGTATTTATATAATAAGTTACATATTTATAGAAACCATCTACAGCTTGTTTGTATATATTTACTTTTTCAGGAGAATAAACATAATACATACCGCCTACATCATATGTTCCATCTTTATTTGACCACGTATAAAAATCAGCCACAAAGTTTTCGGCAACAAGTTTTGCAATCTCAAATTTATCACTCCCATCTTTAACTGCTGAAGTTAAATCCTTAAATAAGGAAGTTTGAAGGTTTGTTGCATTGCTTCTTAAGTGATAATCCATAGAATCTATCGAGTCTTTAAAAGCCTCCTTTGTTGCTGTACCCGTTGAATTATTCACTATAGAAGATGCTGACTTTACTGCAATAAAGCCAAACACTAATGCCAATATAACAAACGGCAAGATTAGAATGACAAGATTCCTGGTTCTTGTCTTTGGATTCTTAAGTAAGTTTTTCATATTTTTTATTCTACCACCTTAATATCTATTTGACTAGACTGTATTATCTGTATTAGTTTGTACTATTATAGCCCCAGTCATATCCATATTCCCACGGATAGCCATTTACATAGGTAACAACTTTCTTTGAGAAATTTGAGAAATCTTTATCAATAACAATAAAAGTAAGCAATTTATCACATTCAATCGTATTATCATCAAATTCTATTAAACTGTCACTGACTTTTATATCGTGACCATCTAGATTATATTCTAAATCATTATTTGAAGATGCTAATAGCTGGCCGTTATATAAAATGCTGTGTGATGATTGCCCATCATCTACATTTATCCCCATTTGATTCAAATAATCAGCCATTGTACTATCTTCTTCTGTTCCAGAATATTTAACTATAACAGTGTAAGGGAACTTAACAATTCTATTCATGTACTTATACGCATTACATTCGCTTCTAAGAACATCGATTGTTAAATAGTCTAAATTGGTTGTGTATTTTTCATTTAATTCAGTGTTTTCGCTGTGATTATTAAATAAATAATTTTCGCTTATATAATTTGCTAGTGTATCAGTCACAAAACTTGCCCCATTAGTATACATATGAAAACCATCGTGATGCACAGCGCTCTTTATATCCATCTTTTCGTCTTTTTCAATCAAATCAAGATATTGAACATTATGTTCTTGAGCCCAATCCCAAACTTTATGACGATAACTTTGAGCTGTTTGCGTAACATTGTCCATCGGAACCATATAAAGAAATAATTGAATATTTTCTTCTTGGCATAGATTATAAATATCATTTAAAGCATTTATATCTTCATCTTTAAGTTCAATATCTAAATCATCTTCATATTTATTTGTATACCAATAATTTTCTACCGGTAAATAAACATTGTTTTGAATATAGCCAAACATCGAATCAATTCCCTCATGAGTATCAAAAAGTTCAGAAATATTATCTAAATTTTTCCAATTATTATGATTATTCAAAAATTCATTATAGTATTCACTCTTTTTATCTTCATCTTCAATAAACTCAATAGTATTGTATTTTTCATCGCCAGTCATTTGATATAAAGCAATCGTATATCTATTATCACTTCCAACGCTTTCTTGGTCTATACAAGCTGTATAGACTTCTAGTATAACCATCTCTGGGCTTTGTGTTTTTAAAGCTTCTTTCAGCATTTGATAAGATACTTTTAAAGGCTGAAAGGCACTTCCTAAGACGTAGGAATATAAACCTGTGTCTTCATAAAAGAAAGAAGGTGAAAAGGAATATTGGGCATGACTTGATCCCAAAACAATCACGTCAACACTATTTTCTGGCATATTATGAAACGAATCACCATAATCTACATCAGGAGTTCTAAATAATTTATTTAAATAGTTGTAACCAAAATAAAATGTTACACATATCAAACAAACGCCTAATATAATCTTTATATTATTCCAAATAATTTTTAAAGTCTTATTCATTAGAACCACCTATAGATAAAATCATTCGCATCAAAGCTTCCGCCATACATTCCAAATACTAAGAAAGTTAATATTAATACTACATATGTTGCGTATCTTAAAATGAATACTCTTTTTCCCATAAAATCAGATAAATTAAAGAAATATCTAAATACATCAGTAATTATTACTATCAATAGAACAATAAACAACCACACAATTTCATTATGGGTTAAGCCAATTAATTCAAAGTTTAAAGCGTCACTAGTAAATACTCTTTGAATAATCATCAGTGCATCATTGAAGTTATATTTAAAGAATATCCATAATGTAGTCACAATCACAAAATTAATTATTATTAAAGGAATACTTACAAAAAGTTTCGATACCTTATTTAATTTAATATTTCTAAAAGGAATGCTTATTAAATCTTCGATGATTCTAATTATTCCATGTCCCATTCCCCAAATTAAATAGTTTAAGGTAATGCCATGCCACAAAGAAGAAACAAGAAAAACAATTAAGATATTTAAATATTTTCTAAGGTTTCCTTTTTTAGATCCACCCAATGGAAAATAAATATAATCTCTTAACCAGCTAGATAAAGAAATATGCCATCTATTCCAAAAATCCTTTATTGAAGTAGATAGATATGGTGTATGGAAATTTCTACCTAATTTAAAGCCAAGCATTCTAGCTACACCAATAGCTATATTTGAATAAGAATCAAAATCTAGATAAATTTGAAAAGAATACAGAATAACACCAAGCAAAACATTCATTCCAAATAATTCAGCATTATCTAAACATTTGCTTACAACACTTCCTATATAATCACAGAAAACAACTTTTTCGAACAATCCGCACGCTAATAAAAAGAAGCCACTAGCGATATCCTTATAATCAAAATCGTGTTTGCTCTTTAATTCCTTAATAAAGTAATCAGCCCTATTAATCGGACCAGCTGTTATACACGGGAAAAACATTACATAATCAAAGAAATATATGATATTTTTTTCAGCTTTAATTTTTCCATTATGTATATCACATAAATATGAGATTATCTTAAAAGTATAAAAAGACAAGCCCAATGGAATTATGATATTTGAATCAGCTAAATTTAGTATTTTAAAACCTGTAAGACCCATCATAAAAATAAACGATGAAAAAATAACCAACAATTTGTTTTTGTATTTGTCATTAACTAATCCAAGAATATAAGCAATTAAAGAAAAGCAAAGCAGCCATATTAAATTGCTTAGTCCAAAAGACCATACAAAAACAACATTGGCAAGCAAAAGAATGTATGGCCTAAGAATTGATTTAAATGGTCTGCTTAATAGAAAAACAATAAAACAAAAAGCTACAAAGTAAAAACTTGTAGCATTTAAACTAGGAAAACTAGTAGGAAACTTAAAATAGTAGTCCCCTATAAACACTATTTAATCTCCTTGATAAAATAGCTTGGTCTACGCTTAGACTCCATATATGTCTTTCCTAAATATTCGCCCATAATGCCAATCACCAATAGTTGAATACCACCAAGCAAACATATAATGGCAATCATACTTGGATATCCAGGAACTGGATCTCCAACACATAATGCCTTTATTACTATATAAAGCATATAGATAAAACCAAATAAAGAAACAAATAATCCAGAGTATGTGGCAATACGTAGTGGTGCAGTAGTAAAACCTACTATACCATCTATGGCATACTTAAATAATTTAAAGAAAGACCACTTAGTTTCTCCAGCTACTCTTTCAACATTTTCAAATTCAATATACTTTGTTTTATAACCTACCCAAGCAAAGATTCCCTTAGAGAATCTATTGTATTCAGGCATAGAGATAATAGAATCAACCATCTTTCTGTTCATTAATCGATAGTCTCTAGCTCCATCTACTATTTCTACATCAATTAACTTATTAATTAACTTATAGAATCTTCTAGCAAAGAAAGATCTAATAGGAGGCTCTCCTTTTCTGGTTACTCTATAGGTAGCAGCACTATCATATTCTCCACTTGATACATAGTTATACATCTCGCTTAATAAAGCGGGTGGATCTTGAAGATCGGCATCCATGATTACTACATAATCACCTTTTGATTCCTTTAATCCAGCAAGCATTCCTGCCTCTTTACCAAAATTACGAGAAAAACTAATAATCTTAATATTAGGATCTTTTTCCTTTAGCTTTAAAGATACTTCTACTGTTTTATCAGTAGAACCATCATCTACTACTAATAATTCATAATCTACTTTCATTTTATCTAGATTCTCTTTTAATACTGGATAAAACAAAGGGATAGCTTCTTCTTCATTTTTACAAGGTACTATAATACTTAACATTTAATCGGTCTCCTTAAAGTAATCTACAATTAGAGTTTCTTTACATATTTCACGTTTCTTAATAAATTCATTAACTATATCTTGAGCGCTAGTTTCACTGTATCCGTTATATGTAACAATGCTTCCATCGGTAGAATTATAATAAAAGTCATTATTCCAACAATTTCCATTTATATCAAAGCAAAAGCCTCTATATGAGTCATCTAATATATCGCTTCCAAACGCATATTTGCTATCATAATCAATATCCCACAAATTCATAATTGTTGGAATTAAATCTAGTGCAGTGCAATACTTTTCAACGGTGACATGCTCCATATTATTTGCGTAAATATAAAGTGGAGTGTATCTTAATGTTTCATCATCTCCGAATGTATCTGTAAAGTTAGTTCCTTTAGAATCAGCCAATGCTTTTGCGATATGGTCACCATAAATCACGATAACAACATCATCAAGTCTTCCGGTCCATTCCATTACGTTTAAAAATTGCTCAACAGATTGATCGAAATCCATGATTTTTGCGATATAAATTACCAAATTATCTTCAAGATTGGGATATTTTTCTCTAACCTTTGCAACATTCTCCTCGGTAACACCAGTTGCATCCATCGTATAAGGTTGATGACCAGAATAAGATACCCAGAAAGTCATGAATTTATCTTTTTCGCAATCTATCCAAGCTATTTGATCAGAAACTACCGTATCAGCTGATGTATCTTCTAATCCAAGCTCATAGCAGCCAAAGAAATCATATCCATAATTAACAAACGTTTCGCCTCTGTTGTAATATTCAGAATAATTATTGTGGAATGCGTTTGTAGTATAACCGTTTTCTCTAAATAAATTTCCTAAAGTCAATGGATACGTATTATCAACATATTGATAACATACAGAGTATCCTTCAGCTTCTGGAATAAATGACGTATTTGCCATAAATTCACTATCACTAGTTGAACCAAAAAGTAAAGGTGTATCAAAGTTGGTTACTTCAATACAATTGTTTTTGATTCTATATAAAGTTGGGGTCAAATCTTCACTAATCGCAAAATTATTCAAAGATTCTGATTGAATTACTAATAAAGATTTGTCTTTAAATAAGCCCGTATACTCATTTGCTTCTTTTAAGTTAGACAAACTAGAATAATATTCATTTAAATTTTCATCATATAATTCGTTGTTTTGTTTATCTTCGAATAAAGATACAGCATCTCTATATCCATAAGTTAATAATCCTAAATTTTCAACAAAAGACTCAGGGTTATTGATTGTGTCATATATATAAAAATCCGTATGATTCATCCCAAAATTGTCGCCATTATAAGTTGAATCTATTTCTCTGACCATAGCATTTATTGAAAAGAAAGCTAAGCCAAAACATGCAATTGAACACAACCTAATATACCATTTATACATTGTTTTACACTTGAATGCATATCTTAATACCAAAAAAATAATTGTTATTAACAACAAAACAACAAACGGAATAATATCCTTGGCATCAAAAAGTTCACCTATTGCAGCTCCTTGTTCAGCTACTTCACTTCCTAGATCAAGTGCTGTCGCAAATCTAAAATAAGAACTAAAACCATTATAATAAGTTTTTTGAGCTACCAAATATAAAGTATAAAGTGAACATAAAATTAAATTCAAATATTTATTTATGTGGCTTCCAGCAAGAAGAGATACTCCAATTATTGCTAATGCAATGCCCATAAACACTTCGAAGTCATAGAATATGTTTTTAGAATAGATGTCCTTGATAATTAATAGATACGCAAATATAGTCGCTAAATATAAAATTTCAATTAATATATTAATAAGATTTCTTTTTTTCATAAAATCATTATAACCTATAGTTTATAATACATTCATGGGCAACATTAAAAAATATTTAAAAAATAATATTTGGATTTTTCTTTTTATCGTTTTAATATCTATATTAATTTCAATCTTTTTTTGTATTCCTTTATATAACAACACATTGCATTTAGGTTCCGATACAGGCTTCCACTTAACAAGAATTCAAGAATGGAGAGATGCAATACTTGAAGGCGTGAAATATCCATATATGTGGTGGCATGCTAATTTTAATTTTGGATATCCAGCTCCTTTATATTATTGCCAATTATTATTATTCCCTGCTGTCTACCTAATAAGTAAAGGCCTTTCCTTAGTTATTTCTTATAAGATATATTTATTTTTATTGATTGCGTGTGCTACTTTTTTAATTGGCTTTGTTCAATGCAAAATCTCTAAAAACAAAAAGATTTCAATAATGATCACAATGTGCATATATATAGTAAATCCACATTCAATCATCTCAATCTTTAGACGAAGTGCATTAGGCGAGTTGATGGCACTTGTTTTCTTGCCTTTAGCTTTACTAGGAATATATTATGTTTTATATGATGATCATCATAAGTGGTATTATTTAACACTTGGTTTTACTGGACTAGTACTTAGTCATAACATCACTTTTATTCTTACATGTATTTTGTTTGCGCTATTTATACTAATTAATATCAAAAGTATTATCAAAAACAAGCAAATAATTCTTTCTATTATAAAAGCTGTTATATGCACGGTTCTTTTGTCATTGTTTTTTACTCTTCCAATGTTGGAAGGCCTTGCAAATAATCAAATGTTTATAAACAATCAAAGCCATTCTTCATATATATATGGCATAAGTTTTTATGATTTGTTTAACTTTAAATGTGATTGGTCTGTTTCTGCTTGTGTTTCTCCTGGCCCATATTTAATGTTTGTTCCATTACTAGGATTGCTTGTTAAAAATAAAAAAGATGATAATAAATTTATTTTCGATTGCTGGATTATAGGCTACGTATTAATGTTTTGTATGACAAAATACTTTCCTTGGCAATTATTTAAATTTATGAACTTCATGCAATTCGCAAGTAGGCTTTTGCCACTAATCATGTGCTTAGAAGCTCTTGCTGGAGGGTATTATTTTGAAAAGCTGATTAATCAATCAGGCATCATCTCATTAAAGTTATTACCAACATTAATACTTCTATTTTTAATCACAATCCCAACATACTTTCAACTTCAAACCACAAGAGGTGGAATGTATGGGTATTCAAATAATATGACTCTTGAAGAAGCTTATGATGTTTTATATAAGGATGGTGAAGCTAGCACATATTATGATGCGCAAGCGCTAAGCAGTGCCGATTATTTGCCTATAGTTAATGCCGAATATACAACTTATGAATACTACGTTCCATCTGTCTCGTTAAGCAATTCAATCAATGAAACAAGTGCTTATATGGAAATAGATGATGCATTAATAGATAATACTGAATACTATCATTACAAATTTGTGATAAATTCAAATGACAATGATAACGCATGGATAAGTATTCCTAGAACTTATTATTATGGATATAAAGTAAAAGCTTATATAGATGGTAAACTGGTGAGTGAAATAACTCCTTATCAAGATTCAAGAAACGGAACACTAAGATTTGAACCATTAAAATCCGATGTTCCAGTCACTTATGATGTTTATTATGAAGTATCTAATATTCAAAAATATTCAATGATAGTATCTAAAACATCTTGTTTATTGGTACCAGCTTACATAATTTATGATTGCTTTATAAAAAGAAAAAGAGTTGGCTCTATTTAGTCAACTCTAATGCTTTTAAGATAATCGCATCCATGTTGTAATACTTATATTCTGCAAGTCTACCAAGTAATACTAAATTAGGATACTTTTTAGCTTCCTCTACATACTTCTCATATAATTCTTGATTCTCGTCAGTAAATATTGGATAGTATGGGACATTACCCACCTCACCATCTCTTCTATAAGGGAAAGGATATTCTGTATGAATATAGGTTACATCCTTTGGCTCTTCTTCCATAAAATGTTTATATTCAGTTATACGTGTGAATTTTTCATTTTCCTCAGGATAATTTTCAGTAGCTGCTTTTTGGAAAGTCTTGTTTAATCTTTCTAAAATTAAATCTAAAGATCTATATGGAAGTTCTCCTAATTTATATTCAAACAATTCATCAAGGGCACCTGTATAAAATACTTCGCCATCAAATTTTTCACCATTGTAGTAAATAGTTCCATCTTTTAAATCCAAAATGTCACTTGCCTTAGTTTCTAATTTAATTTCAATATTTTTATTATCCAACATTTTTTCAATTAGTTTTGTATATCCACCCTTAGGCATATATTGATATTCATCATTGAAATATCTATCATCATATGAAGTATTGACTGGAACTCTAGCACTAACTGCACTATCAAGCTCTTCAACTTTCATTCCCCATTGTTTCATAGTGTAATATTTGAAAACATGTTCATAAATATAATTAGCTAGATATCTAGTATCTCTATTCTCATTTTGAAGAAGATTCATGATAGGAACTTTCTTTCCCTCTCCATAATCCTTCTTTAAAAGTTCTTTTAGTTTTTCTGCCTTTTCAGGAAGACATTCATCGATAGACTTAAAATTAAATGGAATAGGAACAAGTTTATCTTCTATATGTCCTAGTACTCTATGTTCATACTTATACCATTCTGTAAAATTTGATAAATAGTCAAAAACTTCTTTTGAATTAGTATGAAAGATATGTGGCCCATATTTATGTATCAAGATATTATCTTCTTTATAATCAAACGCATTTCCACCAATATGATCTCTTTTGTCAATTACCAATATCTTTAGTCCTTTATTAGCTAACCTATTAGCTACAGTTGCTCCCGCAAAGCCAGTTCCAACAACAATTACATCTTTCATAAAGTCTCTCCTTCAAATATCTTATAGTAACTATTTAAAATAGTTTCATTATCATAATGATAATTTTCTAGGCTTTTCTTTAAACTAATTAAATTTTCTTTTTTGTCCTTTAATTCATAAAGCTTCTTATATAAACCATCTTCACTGTTTTCTACAATCCAACCATTTGAATCATCGATTTGTTCACTGACTCCAGCTACTAATGTAGTTAAAACTGGTGTATCACTCAGTAAAGCTTCTACCGTCATTGTAGGATACCCTTCATATAAACTTGACATTACAAATAAATCACATTGTCTTACATATGGATATGGATTTGATTTAAGTCCTAACCATTTAATATCATCAAAACAATTTAGTTCTTTAGCAAGCGAATATAGTTCTTCTCTAAGCCCACCATCACCAATAATTATTAGATTATAGTAATCCTTTAATTTAGAATGAATCCTAATTAATCTATCAACAGCTTTTTGAGGATGAAATCTAGCTACTGTAATTAAATTAATCTTTCCATTATCTCCAAGCTTTAAATCGCATGGCTCTAAGCTCATATTTCTAATGCGTTCTTCATCAACCAAATTATGAACTACGCATATTTTAGATACGCCAAATAATTCTTTATATGATTCCATTACTTGACTTGAACAAGCAATATTCATATCAATATTACTAAGTGCATCTTTTACTAAATTCATATGATTACTACTATAATTAGATTCTTTATAGTCGACTTGAACCCAGTTAAATTTCTTGTCTGAATCACCATACCCTGTAAAGATTGTACAAAAGCCTTCTTTTGCACTAAATTCAATGTCATAGTGCTTACTTAAAATCTTCTTTCTTTCCTTTTTAACCTTATTTTTAATTAAACCGGTCTTCATATAAAAAAGAAGTCTTATTTTTTTAAACAATTCTTTTCCTTTGCACTCTTTTAAAGGTCTATCAATTACGCTAAAAAAATCAGTACCGCTTAACACATTGATGTCATCTGGTATTTCACTTAAAAGCTCACCTCTTTTATGCAACACCAAAAGATCTACTTCATATTCATCTCTATCAATCATTTTAAGAAAAGTATTAAGTATACGGGCTACTCCACCCATCGTCATTTCATCATTCACAAATAATATTTTCTTTTTCATTTGTTGTAAGCTCTCTCTACTAAATTAAATAATTTCATGTGTAAAAGGAAGAAAATAACTTTTTGTTTAAAGTTATAATCCTTATCCTTTTTCACATCACTATACGAATTAGGATATTGTTCCTCTAATAATTCAATATTTTTCTTATAATATTCAATTCTTG
>CAVDDT010000048.1:0-10583 GCA_963607765.1 Paratractidigestivibacter sp.
AAAGAATAGGTTGAGATAGTTAGGTGCGAATATATACCATAAATATAAAGAATAGTAATCTTTTTATGATTATCCAATTATGGTAATATTTTAATGGAAAGAGGAAATAAAACATGAATAAAAAACCTGTTGTTATTGTAGTTATGGATGGTGTTGGTGAGAGTGATAATTCTCTTGGCAACGCTGTTAAAAACGCTTATACACCTAATTTAGATTATTTAAAGGCTAATTGTCCTTGGACTAAGATTAAGGCTCATGGCACTGCTGTTGGTTTACCTAGTGATGATGATATGGGTAACTCTGAAGTAGGCCATAATGCTATTGGTTGTGGTCAAATTTATTCTCAAGGAGCTAAGCTTGTTAATGAATCTATTGAAAGCGGTGAAATCTATAAGAGTGAGGCTTGGAAAAAGCTAATTGAAAATGCAAAGGGTCATACTTTACATTTCTTAGGATTATTATCAGATGGTAACGTTCATTCTAATATCAAGCATTTAAAGGCTATGATTAAGGAAGCTAAGGCAGAAGGCATTTCTAAAGTTAGAGTGCATGCTTTAATGGATGGAAGAGATGTTCCTGATACTAGCGGTCTTATCTATGTTAAAGACTTAGAGGATTTAATGGCTGAATTAAATGATGATAGCTTTGATGCTAGAATCGCTTCTGGTGGTGGAAGAATGTATATCACCATGGATAGATATGAAGCTGATTGGGATATGGTTAGAAAAGGCTGGGATACTCATGTTGCTGGCATTGGCAGAAAGTTCCATAGTGCAACTGAGGCAATTGAAACATATCGTAATGAACTTGGCGTAAATGACCAAAACCTTCCTGAGTTTGTTATCGTTGATGATAATGATACTCCTGTAGGTACTATTGAAAATCATGATTCTGTTATCTTATTTAACTTTAGAGGTGATAGAGCTCTAGAAATTTCTCGTGCATTTGATAATAATGGTTATAAGTTTGAAAAGAGCAAGGAAGTCGATGTAATGTATGCCGGTATGCTTGAGTATGATGGCGATTTGCATATTCCTACTAACTATCTAGTTAATCCTCCAAAGATTGAGGAAACAATGTCTGAATATTTTGTTAAGTATGGTGTTGCAACTTATGCGATTTCTGAAACACAAAAGTTTGGCCATGTTACTTATTTCTGGAATGGTAATAGAAGCGAAAAGTTTGATGAGAATTTGGAGACTTGGGTAGAAATCAAGTCTGATTTGTGCCCATTTGATCAAAGACCTTGGATGAAAGCATCTGATATTACTGATAAACTTGTTGAGGCTATTGATTCTAAGAAGTATATGTTCTTGAGAACTAATTATCCAAATGGCGATATGGTTGGCCATACTGGTGATTATGAGGCTACTATTATTGGTGTTGAATCAGTTGATTTAAATCTTAAGAGAATCATGGATGCTTGTAAGAGAAATGATTGTATCTTACTTGTTACTGCTGACCATGGCAATGCTGACGAGATGTATCAAAAACAAAAGAAGGAGAGCGATCCTCTTCAACCTAAGACTTCTCATACTTTAAACAAGGTTCCATTTATTATCTATAATGCTGATGATGTAACTATTAAAGATGGCGAATATGGCTTAAGCAATATCGCCGCTACTATCTTTAAGTTACTAGGCTTAGAGGCTCCTAAATCTTGGAATGAACCAATGATTTAAAACCCTCAAATAGATTATTTATGATAAGCTCCCTTGATGGGAGCTTTGTTTTATTAGGGGGGAAGACATGATTATTAAAAATGATATTCCAATTTTAGAGTTTGATACAGATAAGGATGCAATTATTAGTCCTACACATGAAAAACTAGACATAAAGCTTCCAAGCAAGTGTGTTTTTGCGTTTATTGGTGACAATATCCAAAAATATGCAAAAGATAGAAATTCAAGATTAGTTGCTACTTTTGTAAGTAACACAAAAGACTTCCCTGTTTATGTTACTAAATATAATGGAGAGGAAATAGTTTTGGTTCAAGCACCAGTTGGAGCTAGTAGTGCTACCCAACTATTAGATTGGCTTATCGGTTATGGTGTAACAAAGATTATTTCGGCTGGCAGTTGTGGCACATTAAAGCATTTTGATGAAGGCATTTTTCTAGTTCCTTACAAGGCGTTAAGAGATGAGGGAACATCTTATCATTATGTTTCTCCTTCAAGGTTTATTGAGATTAATTCTTGTGCTAGAGAGGCTATAGAGAAGGCTTTCTTAAAACATAATTTAAAATACCAAGAGGTTATTACTTGGTCTTGTGATGGTTTCTTTAGAGAAACAAAAGAAAAAGTTGAATATCGTAAAAGTGAGGGATGTTCTGTTGTAGAGATGGAATGTTCCGCTTTGGCTGCTTGTGCGTTGTTTAGAGATGTTACTTGGGGCATGATTCTTTATACTGCTGATACTTTAGAGAATGTGAGTAATTATGATGAGCGGAATTGGGGTGGTGATGTTTCAAATATGATTATTGAACTATGCTTAGATGCACTTTTGGCTATATAAAAAGACATCAGTGATGTCTTAATGATTTAATATTGATGATCCAAGTTTACTTAATGAGAAATTTGGATCTATTTTTTTCTGATATTTCACTATCTTGTTAACGGATTTTCTTACACTTCGCTTGCTCTTTTTAGTATCGCTAAAATCTTTAGCTACACTAACAGCTAGTGCCAAGGCAAGAGCGATGTTTCTAAAGAAAGGAATGCTTGTCTGTTTTGTATGTTCAATGATTTCCATTTTGCTGTTTAAATCATTTAATGAATTATTTATATTTTCACATTTTTCTACAATAGGCATAGATGCTTTGGCTAATTTGGCTAGTGCTTTAAGCAACATAATCAAAATAACTATTAGAATAATCATTTCAAGTATATATGCATATTTAATGTAGTTGTTTATTTCACTTAGAGTATAAATAATATCTTGCATGCCACTATTTTATCACTTTTTCTACTATTTCTTCGCCTATTAGTGCGGGCTCTATCCCCTTAGTTATTTCAATTATTTTAGAGTTATCAACACTTTCATTTAGACAATAGTTTATTACTACTTGTTCGCCATATTCTTTGTTTAAATATATGGTATTCTTGTTTAAGAAATTATCTAGTTTGTTAGCTATTTCGTAGCTTACTTTAATTTGATATTTAGGATAGCTAACATCTTCAACTATAATAGCTTTATTAAGCGCTTCAACAGTAGCGTTAGAGTAGGCTCTAATTAAACCTCCAGCACCAAGCTTAATACCGCCAAAATATCTAACTACTAGTGCACAAGTGTTTTCTAGTTTGTTTTTTTCAAGCACATTTAAAATAGGCATTCCTGCAGTTCCACTTGGCTCGCCATCATCATTACTTCGCTTGATGTTTTTTAAGATTAATCCGGTACATGCATGAGTTGCATCATAGTGTTTCTTTTTTATTTCTTTTAAGTATTCTTTGTATTCGTCTTCTGAAAATACGGGTTTTAAGTAACAAATGAATTTTGATTTTTCAATTACAATGGTGTTACTTATTTCTTCTTTAATGTGCATAAAGTTATTATAGCGGTTTTGTGCTAAAATGTTGAAGCGAGGTAAATATGCGTAGTTTAGATGAAGTATTAAAAGAGCTTAATGATGCCGAAAAAGAGTTTAAAGAGAAGTGTGAAAAATATGGCATTGCTGAGAAGAAAAAAGGCGATGAGAAGAAGGCTAGTGAGAACTAGTCTTTTTATATTGCTTACTTGTTATTTTTGTAACTTTGCATTGTTTTATTTGCTATAATGATGAGGTGTATAGGAGGAATAAAAATGGCAAAACAATTAGTTACAGATTTAGATGTAACTGGTAAGAAAGTTATCGTCAGAGTTGATTTCAATGTACCTCTAAAGAGTGGCGAAATTACTGATGATAATCGTATTGTGGCAGCTTTACCAACTATTAAGTATTTAGTTGAAAAGGGCGCTAAAGTTATCTTATTATCTCATCTTGGTAAGATTGATTATAAGAAGAGCGAAGAGGAAATTGAAGCTGCTAAGAAGAAAAACAATATGGCTCCTGTTGCAAAGAGACTTCAAGAGTATCTAAAGGATACTAAGGTAGTATTTGTTGATGCAACAAGAGGTGAAGCTCTTGAAAAAGCTGTTTCTGAATTAAAAGATGGCGAAGTTCTTTTGATGCAAAACACTCGTTATGAAAAGGGCGAATCTAAGAATGATGAAGAACTAGGAAAGTATTGGGCTTCTCTTGGTGATTTATACGTTTCTGATGCATTTGGTTCAGTTCATAGAGCTCATGCTAGTACAGTTGGTATTCCAACTTATCTTCCAAGTGCTGTTGGTTTCTTAATTGAAAAGGAATTAAAGTTCTTAGGTGATGCAGTTGAAAATCCAGTTAGACCTTTTGTTGGTATCTTAGGTGGTGCTAAGGTCGCTGATAAGCTAGCTGTTATTTCAAATTTACTTGAAAAATGTGACACCCTAATTATTGGTGGTGGTATGGCTTATACTTTCTTAAAGGCTCAAGGCAAGGAAGTTGGTAAGTCTTTAGTTGATGATACAAAATTAGACTACTGTAAGGAAATGATGGACAAGGCAGAAAAGCTTGGCAAGAAGTTACTTCTTCCAATCGATACTGTTGTCGCTGATAGTTTCCCTGATCCAATTGATGGTCCTGTAGCTACTGAAGTTGTTGCTAGCGATGCAATTCCTAGTGATAAAGAAGGATTAGACATTGGTCCTAAGACTGCAGAAATGTTTGCTGATGCTGTAAAGAGCGCAAAGACTGTAGTTTGGAATGGCCCTATGGGTGTATTTGAAAATCCTACTCTTGCTGCTGGTACTAATGCTGTTGCTAAGGCTTTAGCTGAATGCGATGGTACTACTATTATCGGTGGCGGTGATAGCGCAGCTGCTATTAAACAACTTGGTTATGCTGATAAAGTAAGCCATGTTTCTACTGGTGGTGGTGCTTCACTTGAATTCCTTGAAGGCAAGGGTCTTCCTGGTGTTGACGTTATTAAGGAGAAATAAGTAAATGAGAAAGCCTATTATTGTCGGCAACTGGAAAATGAATAAGACTATTGCTGAAACAGAAGAATTTTTAAAGGAAATTGATCCATATGTAGAAGGTATTTCATCTTGCGAATATGGCATCTCTACACCTTATACAGATTTATATGTTGCAGTTAAGTCTAGCAAGAATCTAGTTATTGGCGCTGAAAACTGTCATTTTGAAGATAGTGGCGCGTTTACTGGCGAAGTTTCAATTCCTATGCTTAAGGAAATCGGCATTGCTTCTTGCATTATTGGTCATAGTGAAAGAAGACAAATGTTTGGTGAAACTGATGAGGCAGTAAATAAGAAAGTAAAGAAATTACTTGAAAATGGTATTATGCCTATCATGTGCTGTGGTGAGACTGAAGCTGAATTTGATGCTGGCAAGACTGAAGAAAAGATTAGAAGCCAAGTTAGCGCTGGTTTAGCTGGTTTAAATGCAGAAGATGTTAAAAAGGTCGTAGTTGCTTATGAGCCAATTTGGGCTATTGGTACTGGTAAGAGTGCTAATACTGAAATTGCTGAAAAGTGCTGCGCTATTGTTAGAGATGAAATCAGAAAGATGTATGGCGATGCTGCAGATGCAGTTAGAGTTCAATATGGTGGTTCTGTAAAGCCTAACAATATTAAAGAATATATGTCTATGGAAGATATCGATGGTGCACTAATTGGTGGTGCTAGTTTAAAAGTTGATTCTTTCAAGGAAATAATTGATGCTACTAAATAAGGAGAGAAAAAATAAGTATGCCTGGAATTATTGATGTTTATGCTAGAGAAGTAATTGACTCTCGTGGCAATCCAACTGTTGAAGTTGAAGTAACTACTGAATCTGGTGCTTTCGGTAGAGCTATGGTACCTTCTGGTGCTTCTACCGGTGAAAGAGAAGCTCTAGAACTTAGAGATGGCGATCCAAAGCGTTATCAAGGTAAGGGTGTTTTAAAGGCTGTTGAAAATGTTAACAGTATTATCGCACCAGCTATCTTAGGTATGGATGTGACTGATCAAGCTGGTATTGATAAAGCTATGATTGAACTTGATGGTACTGAATTCAAGTCAAAATTAGGTGCTAATGCTACTTTAGGTGTTTCACTTGCAGTATGCAGAGCTGCTGCTGACTATTATGGTATGCCATTATACAAGTATATCGGTGGTGCTAATGGTAAAGTATTACCAGTTCCTATGATGAACGTATTAAATGGTGGCAAGCATGCTGATTCTTCAGTTGATATGCAAGAATTCATGATTATGCCAGTTGGTGCTCCTTCTTTCAAGGAAGCTATTAGATGGTCTAGTGAAGTATTCCATACTTTAAAGAAAGTATTAACTAAAAAAGGTTACAACACTGCAGTAGGTGATGAAGGTGGTTATGCTCCTTCTTGTACTGAAGGTAATGAAGAACCTCTTAAGTTAATTGTTGAAGCTATCAAAGAAGCTGGCTATGAACCTTGGAAAGATTTCGGTATTTGTCTTGACCCAGCTAGTTCAGAATTCTTCAATGAAGAAACTGGTAACTATGAATTAACTAAGTCTGGTCAAGGTGTTAAGACTACTGATGAAATGATTGATATGTATGCTGAATGGGTTGAAAAGTATCCTATTCTTTCAATCGAAGATGGTCTTGCTGAAAACGACTGGGATGGTTGGAAGAAGCTTACTGATAGACTTGGTAAGAAGATTCAACTTGTTGGTGATGATTTATTTGTTACTAACGTTAAATACTTACAAAAGGGTATTGATTTAGGTGTTGCAAACTCAATCCTAATTAAGTTAAACCAAATCGGTACTTTAACTGAAACTCTTGATGCTATCGAATTAGCTAAGACTCATGGTTATACTGCTGTTGTATCTCACAGATCTGGTGAAACTGAAGATACTACAATTGCTGACCTTGTTGTTGGTACTAATGCTGGTCAAATTAAGACTGGTTCTATGAGCAGAACTGATAGAATTGCTAAGTACAATCAATTAATGAGAATTGAAGATGAACTTGGCGATGTTGCTCAATACAAGGGCAAGAAAGCTTACTACAACGTTGATATTAAGTAATTTTTTCTGATTAACTTTTAAAGGATTATGGAATTTCCATAATCCTTTTTTATATAATTTAAGCATGTGGTTAGATGGTTTAAAGAATTATCAAAGTGATATTGAGCAAGAATTATTAGATAAAGAAAGAATCTTAAAGGCATACGATATTTTTGGTGATTCGTTATTTGATAGAGAAAATACTTTTATGCATTTTACTTCTAGTTCAATGATTTTAAACAAAGACAATACTAAGGCATTGATGGTATATCACAATATTTATGATTCTTATTCTTGGACGGGCGGTCATAATGATGGCGATAAAGATTTTCTTCATGTGGCTTTAAAGGAGGCTAAAGAAGAAACTGGTTTAAAAAAATTAACTTTGATACAGGATGATATTGCTTCCATTGAGATACTTCCTGTTAAAGCACATATTAAAAGAGGTAAATATGTAGGAACACATCTTCATTTAAACATATCTTATTTATTTAGAGCCAGTGAAAAAGAAGAGCTTCATATTAAGGAAGATGAAAATAGTAATGTGAAGTGGATTGAAATTGATAAGCTTGATAAATATATATCTTTAAATGATATTGAGATGCTTCCAATATATAGGAAAATTCTTAGAAATTATCTATAATTATATGGTTGAAAGAGGTAAATAATGGACAGAGAATTAGTGTTAGTTATTGATTTTGGCGGTCAATACAATCAACTTGTCGCAAGAAGAGTTAGAGAATGTAATGTTTATTGCGAAATTTATTCTTATAAGACTCCTCTTGAGAAAATCAAGGAAAGAAAGCCTAAGGGAATTATTTTAACTGGTGGCCCAAATTCGGTTTATGAAGAAGGTGCACCAAGTGCTAAAGAAGAATTATTTAATTTAGGTGTTCCTGTGCTTGGACTTTGTTATGGTGCTCAACTTATGGCTCATGTATTGGGCGGCGAAGTTAAAAGGGCCGAAAATAGAGAATATGGTAAAACAGAAATTACTTTAGATAATTCATCTAGATTATTTGAAGGGATTGATTCTAATAACACTTGCTGGATGTCTCATTTCGATTATATTTCAAGAATGCCAGAAGGATTTAAGAGTGTTGCCCACACTGTTAATTGTCCTGTTGGCGCTATGGAAAATGTTGATAGAAACTTATATGGTATTCAATTTCATCCAGAAGTATTGCATACTCCAGATGGCACTAAAATGCTTTATAACTTTGTAAGGAATATTTGTGCTTGTAAAGGTGATTGGAAAATGGATTCTTTTGTAGAAGAGTCTGTTAAACATATAAAGGAAAAAGTTGGCGATGGTAAAGTGTTGCTAGCTTTATCAGGTGGAGTTGATTCTTCTGTATGTGCTGGCCTTTTATCTAAAGCTATTGGCAAACAATTAACTTGTGTATTTGTTGATCATGGTCTTCTTAGAAAAAATGAAGGCGATGAAGTTGAAAATATCTTTGGCCCTAATGGAAACTTTGATTTAAACTTTGTTAGAGTAAATGCTCAAGAAAGATATTATGCAAAACTTAAGGGTGTTGAAGAACCTGAGAGAAAAAGAAAGATTATTGGTGAAGAATTTATTAGGGTCTTTGAAGAAGAATCTAAGAAGATTGGTGCCGTTGATTTCTTAGCACAGGGTACTATTTATCCTGATGTTGTTGAATCTGGATTAGGTGGTGAATCAGCAGTAATTAAGTCTCATCATAACGTTGGCGGCTTACCTGATTATGTTGATTTTAAAGAAATCATTGAGCCTCTTCGTAATTTGTTTAAAGATGAAGTAAGAAAAGTTGGACTAGAACTTGGAATTCCGGAAAGTTTAGTATTTAGACAACCATTCCCAGGACCTGGACTCGGAATAAGAATTATTGGTGAAGTTACTGCAGAAAAAGTTAAAATTGTTCAAGATGCTGATTATATCTATAGAGAAGAAATCGCTAAGGCTGGTCTAGATAAAGAAATTAATCAATATTTTGCAGCACTTACAAATATGCGCTCTGTAGGAGTTATGGGCGATGAAAGAACTTATGATTATGCGATTGCTTTACGTGCAGTTAAAACTATTGATTTTATGACTGCTGAAGCAGCGGATATTCCGTTTGAGGTTCTTCAAACCATTATGTCTCGTATTATAAATGAGGTAAGAGGAGTTAATAGAGTATTCTATGATATTACTTCTAAACCTCCTGGAACAATTGAGTTCGAATAATATCGAAAATGTCACGAAAGCCCTTGAAATAGGGCTTTTTTTGATGCCTAAATCGAACGTGAAAACTTTTTGAAAACAGAAATGTCATTTGAGCCCATGAATAAAGGCTTTTTGAGAGGTCCAAAATCGTAAATTTCACTGATTTTTGGTAAAAATTGGTCATTTTTTGGTCAAAATAGGGTGTTTTTAGCCCAAAATAGCCCAACTTGCAAGCCACAGGTAT
This sequence comes from Paratractidigestivibacter sp., assembly GCA_963607765.1. Classification (GTDB taxonomy): domain Bacteria; phylum Bacillota_I; class Bacilli_A; order Erysipelotrichales; family Erysipelotrichaceae; genus Colivicinus. The sequence continues at coordinate 9,507 of CAVDDT010000048.1, forward strand.
GCGGGTGCTTGGAGGTTGTACAAAACATTAAAAAAGCCTTTAAAATAAGGCTTTTTCGTACATTTCGAAATTTCAAACTAACGAGGATAAACTTCGGTTTTCCCTTGTTTTCGCATCGCAAGTATCGTTTTTAACGCTAATTCAATCATTTCTTCATCATTTTCTTTTTCCATTCCTTTGCCATAAAGGTTAATGAATTTAATAAGTTCATCTTGTAGACTTCTAAATACATATGGATTTCCATAAACAGCTATTTCTTTTCCAAGTAAAGAATTGATTATGAAATCCTGTTTTGTGAGTCCTGATACTAGTACTCTTCTATCTAGTAGTTCTGCTTCACTTTCTGACATTCTAAACGATACCATCTTACTTCTTAGTCTGCCATTCTGATCTAGGTTCTTCTTGCTCATCTGTTTCACCATTTCTTGAAATGTTTAGTTTATTCGCAATATCAAGATCTTTATTAGGAAACATATGCGCATATCGATATGTGATCTTAACACTTTCATGACCTACACGGTTCGCTATATCTACTGCACTAAATCCCATTTCAATCAACATAGATACATGGGAATGTCTTAAATCATGAATACGTATTCTTTTTACACCAGTTTCTCTACAACCTCTATTCATTTCGTGATGAAGTCCAGATTTAGTGATAGAAAAGATACGATCATCTGGTTCTAAGTAGGGAAGTCTTGAGATATAATCCTTCATCTCATCAGCTAAGAAATCAGGTAGTGTAATGACACGATTACTTTTTCTTGTCTTTGGTGTCGTAATTACATCTTTCCCTTTAAAATGCTGATAAGATTTATTGATTCGAAGTGTCTTCTTTTCAAAATCAAAATCAGATGCAGTAAGAGCTAATAGTTCACCAAGTCGTATTCCACACCAATACAGTACTTCAAATGCGTAGTAGCTTTCTTCCTTTTTCATCATTGATCTAGAGAAAGTAAGATATTCTTCTTTTGTCCAGAATTTCATTTCAGATACTTCTTCTTTACCCATGTTGCCAGCATTTCTAGCGGGATTAGATCTTAATCCATAAAATCGAACAGCATAATTGAACAATGC
>CAVDDT010000049.1:0-10253 GCA_963607765.1 Paratractidigestivibacter sp.
GCTTTAAAACTTACTTATACAGTTTATGGAGATGGTGAAATAGAGGTTGATAGCTATCTTGAGAATACTGATGGCCATATTGAAATGCCTTGTTTTGGTTTATTGTTTCAAACGTATAGTGAACTAGATAATGTTTCATATTATGGCTTGGGTCCAAAGGAAAATTATATCGATAGAGATAAGGGAGCGCTTCTTGGAAAATATAATTATAAAGTTGAAGATAACTTTACTCCTTATTTGTACCCTCAAGAATGTGGAAACAGAACTAAAGTTAGAGAATTTGAAGTAAAGTCAGATAGTCATCGTTTAAGTATTAGTGGTGATAAAATCGAATTTTCTATTCTGCCTTATACTCCATATGAAATCGAAAATGCAAAGCATAGGGATGAATTGCCAAATAGGTACCAAACGGTTATTTCAATAAATGAGAAGCAAATGGGGATAGCTGGTGATAATACTTGGGGTGCTTTAACTCATGAGGAATTTCTTCTTTCAAGAGATAAACACCATTTAAGAATTTCAATAAAAGGAGAATAAAAAATACACGTCTAAGGACGTGTATTTTTGTAAATTATTTAATTACTTTTTACTTAGAATCTTCACTTGTTTCGCTTTGATTTTCGGGTTCACCAAGCGTTACTTTAAATTCTTTTAATTGTTTGTCACGAGTAACAGTAATTGTAACTGTATCGCCAATATTGTAATCATCTAAGTATTTAGATAAATCCGAGAATGAACTTACCTTGTTGTTGTCGATTGCGATAATAACATCATATGCTTCAATACCGGCTTTTTCTGCAGGACCGCCTTCAACTACTTCGCCAACAAGTGCGCCATCAGTTACACCATAATATTGCAAGTAAGAACTATCAGTTATTACTTTTACACCAAGTGTTGCACGATCTGAAACATATCCATTGTTCTTTAATTCATTAACAATCTTTGTGACAGTGTTTGAAGGGATTGCATAGCCCATGCCTTCTACAGTAGCTGTTGTAGAACTTTGTGAGCTAGATGAGATCTTAGCATTGACAATGCCAACTAGATTGCCATTCATATCAAACAATCCACCACCAGAGTTGCCTGAGTTAATTTCAGCGTTTGTAAGAATTAAAGTCATCGTGTAGTTATTGATAGTAACTTCTCTATTTAGCGCACTGATAATGCCATTTGTACAACTAGTTCCTTTTCCAAGCGAGTTGCCAATGGCGACTACTTCTTGGCCTAGAGATAATGTATCTGAGTCAACTAAGCTTGAGTAAGAAAGGCCTGTTGCTTCAATCTTAATTAGAGCTAAATCTGTTTTAGAGTCAGTTCCAACGATTGTTGCTTCATATGTATCGCCACTGTTTAGCTCAACAGAAACGTTTTCGGCATCACTTACAACGTGATTGTTTGTGACGATATAGCCATCGCTTGAAATGATTACGCCAGATCCTAAAGCGGTTGAAGTTCCACTATAACTTTGGCCAAAATAATCTTGAGTTGTTGTTGTAGAAGTAGTAGTTATTTGAACTACAGTATCAATAGCTTTATTAATCGCTTTTTCATAACTAGAACTTTGAGTATTTGAATAAAGTACTTGTTCGGTTACAGTATTGCTAGAAGAAGTGTCGCTTTCTACAGTTTTGTTGTTTGAATTGTTTATGGTGATTACGCCATAAGTACCGCATGCCCCACCTAGTAAGGCAACAAGGAATATAATCAGGATATTTTTAAAACTAATTTTCATACGTTTTATACCTCCAACATCATCAATTATAATTTCGTCTATGTGAACTTAAAGTGAATTGTTTGTCAAGTTTGTGAGAACTTTATCGGCTATTTTAATGCCATCTAGGCTGCATGACATGATGCCTCCTCCATATCCAGCTCCTTCTCCTGTTGGAAAAAGGCCCGGTGTATTAATGGACTCAAGATTCTCGTTTCTTACTATTCTAATAGGACAACTGCTTCTTGTCTCTGGTCCTACCATAATACCATATTCTACAAAGCCATTAATTTTTTCATCAAAGAATTTTAAAGCTCTTTTAATAATTTCGTTATCTTGTTTTTTAAAGAAATCATTAAAGTTATATAGAGTAGTGCCAAGTGGATAAGTTGACTTAAAATTTAATTCATTTAAATCATTGTTTAAATAGTCTTTGATATTACATGCCAATGCTTTATAGCTGCCGCTTATTGAATAAGCTTTTTCTTCATAATATTTTAGATAATCAAAACCACTTAGATTGCCATTCCCATATTCTTCTTTATTTACTTGAATTAGTATTGCTGAATTAGCCACATTAGAATCTCTTTTAGAATTAGACATGCCATTTGTAACTATTCTATTTTCATCACTACTAGCTGGAATCACAAAGCCACCAGGGCACATGCAGAAGGAGTAAACTCCTTTAGTATCCTTATATCTTAAAAAATATTCACTTGGTTCATTTAATTTAATTTCACCTAGTTGATTTTGATCAATTAAACTTTGAGGATGCTCAACCCTAAAGCCGATGGCAACATCTTTAGCGACTATTTGTACACCTTGGCTATCTAATGTCTTTATTGTGCTAAAGGCACTATGTCCAATGCCAAGGATGCATATTGGGCTATTGTATGTATCCTTGTTGGTTTTTATGCCGATAACTTGATGTTTATCATCAAGCAACAAGGCTTCTAATTCTTCTTCAAAATGAAATTCTGCACCATTTTGAATTAAATAGTCGGTTAAAGAAGAAATAACTTCTCTAATTTTGTCTGTTCCAATATGAGCATGTGGGGTATATTTAATGTTTTCTTTAGCACCAAATTTGATAAAAGTATCAAGAATATATTCCACATAAGGACTTTTAATTCTAGTGGTTAACTTTGCATCGGAAAAAGTTCCAGCTCCTCCTTCGCCAAATTGAACATTACTGTTTGGATTTAATATTCCTTCATTAAAGAATTTTTCAACATCTTTTACCCTGTCTTTTATTCTTTTCCCTTTTTCAATAACGATAGGCTTAAGACCAGCCTCTAAAAGGCGATAGGTTGCGAAAATTCCACTTGGGCCATATCCAACAACTATAGGTCTAATATCACTTTTGATTTTTTTGACTGATATATCAACTTTATTAAACAAAGAGACATTTTTTATCTTCAAATATTTATCTTCATTTTTCACTTCTACAAGTACTTGATACTTATATATAACTTCTTTTCTTGCATCAACACTTTTCTTATAAATTGAATAATTTAACAAATCTTTTTCTTTTATTTTTAATTTATTTAAGATTAGTTTTTTTAGGATTTTTTCGTCTTCATTTACTTTTAATTTAAGTTCACTTATCAATAACATATTTCTATTATAACCAATAGTTTGTGCTATTATATCTTTATGTCAAACAAAAAAGTTGTTTCAAAAAAATATGTTTCTAATAGATTTACAACAGTTGGGCTCTCATTTATTGTGTATAGTTTGTTCGCCCTTTATGTACCTTTTGGATTAAAACAAATGCTGTCTATAAAAGAAGCTGTAGTTATAAAAAATGGTATAAATATTGATTTTTTAACTTCTTTAGTTTGTCTTATTGTAGGAACAATATTACCTTTTTGTTTTCTTAGAAAATACAATGGCGTAAAACTAAAAGATTTCTTTAGCGGTAGTGAAATAAAAGTTTCTTCATTGCTTGTGGACTATGCTGTTTTCTTTACTATTAGTACAGCAGCTATTTATTTAAATACGATGCTGGCTGAATTAATTAGTGCTAGCGGTGATATGGTGTCTGGCATTGGCATTAACTTTAATACAGCTTTTATGAATGATTATTTATATTTATTTGCGTTTATTATTGTTTCACCACTTCTTGAAGAATATGCCTTTAGAGGTGTGTTACTTAATTGCTTAAGCAGATATGGCAAACACTTTGCGATAATTGCTTTATCTATTGTGTATGCTTTGGCACATGGTTCTATTGCGGAAATTCTCCCAAGCTTTGTGATGAGCTATTTCTTATCAAAGATTGCACTTAGATATAAATCAATCAAGCCAACAATTATTCTACATATTTTATTTAATGCGACAATTTGTGCGTTAAGTATGATTCCAGAGAAATATTCTTTTATGAATATCGTTATCTTAGCTGCTTTTGTTATCGCGGCAGTGGTGCTGGTTATTACCAGGGCTTATAAACATATCACAATAAGAAAATCTAAGTTTAATAATGAGGTCTTATCTTTGTTTTTCTTAAACTATGTAATTATCGCTAGTTTGATGTTATTTGTGCTATATATTGTGATTTCTACTATTTTCTAACTCTTTACTTTTCTAAAAAATAAGGGTATCATTATTGAGCTATAGGGGTGTGGTACAATGGTAGTATACCGGTCTCCAAAACCGTTGATGGGAGTTCGATCCTCTCCACCCCTGCCATTTAAAAATAAGGTCCGTTAGGACTTTTTTGTTTTTATAGGGTACAAACGTCTTGTTGGGGTAGATATATGGAATTTTTAATAGGATCATTTAAATTAGTTTTGGCTAGTGTTATTGGCATCATTATAGGAATTGACCAAAAACATAGAGGAAAAGAAGCAGGTCCCAAAACACATAGTGTTGTTTGCCTTGGTTCAACTCTTGCGGTGTTAGCTGGAAGCTATATTGGTGGAGAGGCAAGCGCTAGAATTGCTGCTCAGGTTGTAACAGGAGTAGGGTTTCTGGGAACTGGTGTTATTTTGGTTAAAAATAATTTTGAAATACATGGTTTAACTACTGCTGCTGGTATTTGGTTTGTGGCATGTCTTGGAATAATGGTTGCAACTGATGGTTGGCCACTGTCAATAGTGGCTACTTTAATTTGGTTTGTGATCACTCATTATTTTGCTAACCATGAAATCAAGAGTGAAAACGATAATGCTGATATAAAATAAGTTATATTAGAACATAAATGTTAAAATAAAGATACAAAAGGAGATATTAATATGATTGATTATACTGAAGGTAGTGGTAAACAATATCACGTAGGAGTTGGCCCTGGTGATGTGGGAAGATATGTTCTTCTTCCAGGTGATCCAAAAAGATGTGTAAAGATTGCACAACATTTCGATAATCCAAAGCTTATTGCTGATTCAAGAGAATATGTAACATACACTGGTTATTTAAATGGCGAAAAGGTTTCGGTCACTTCAACTGGCGTTGGTGGCCCTAGTGCTTCTATCGCTATGGAGGAATTGATTAAATGTGGCGCTGATACATTTATTAGGGTTGGCACTTGTGGTGGTATTGAACTTGATGTTGAGGGTGGCGATATTGTTATCGCAACTGGTGCTATAAGAATGGAAGGAACTTCTAAGGAATATGCTCCTATCGAGTTTCCTGCTGTAGCTAATTATGATGTGGTTAATGCTCTTGCAGAAGCTGCTGATAGATTAAATTTTAAGAGACACATTGGCGTTGTTCAATGTAAGGATGCTTTCTATGGACAACATGAGCCTGAAAAGATGCCTGTTGGTTATGAATTGATCAACAAGTGGAGTGCTTGGAAAAAGCTTCACACTTTAGCTAGTGAAATGGAATCAGCCGTTCTATTTATTTGTGCTAGTGCTAGACAAGTAAGATGTGGCAGTGTATTTTTAACGGTTGCTAATCAAGAAAGAGCTTTACTTGGACTTGAAAACAAGCAAGTTCATGATACTGAACAGGCTATATGTTGCGCTGTTGAAGCATTAAAGATTTTGATTGAGAACGATAAGAAGAAATAAGAGGGGGTATTCCCTTTTATTTTTTATTTAAGGTATAATTTTGCTAATAGAGGTGCTTGTTTGAACATTAAAAGACAATTCCATCAACAAACAGAAATATTCTTAAGTAAAGTAAGAGAAAAAAATAGGGAGGCATTTAATGCTGTTCTTCCAATTTTTCTTTTGGTTTTATTGCTTGGCTTTACCATTGTTCCTATTCCATCAGGAATTCTTCTTGAATTTACAGTTGGTGCTTGTTTTGTTATTTTTGGCATGATTCTATTTAATGCTGGTGCCGAAATGTCAATGTCTCAAATGGGCGAAAAAATAGGCGGTAGTCTAGTAAAGACAAGAAAGATGCCGCTTATCATTATTTCTGGTTTTATTCTTGGATTGTTGGTTACAATATCTGAACCAGATCTTCAAGTATTGGCTTCGCAGGTTTCTTCAATACCTAGTTATGTATTAATTATTTCGGTAGGTATTGGTGTTGGCGTCTTCTTGGTTTTAGCTTTGCTTAGAATTATTCTAGGTATCCCACTTAAACCATTATTAATAATTTGTTATACATTGTTGTTCATTGTGGCCTTTTTTGTGCCAATTGACTTTATTGGTGTAGCTTTTGATTCTGGTGGTGTTACAACTGGGCCAATGACAGTTCCATTTATTATGGCACTAGGCCTTGGCATTTCTTCTATTAGAAATGATGCTAACGCAGGAGATGATAGCTTTGGCTTGATTTCATTATGTTCAATTGGCCCAATTCTTGCAGTATTAATATTAGGGCTTATTTTTAATACCAATAGTACAGTTAGCGTTACTTTGGAAAGCGGCGTTGCGGATTCAGTAGAGCTTGGCAAAATCTTTGTTCAGCATATTCCTAAGTTTCTAAAGGATATGGCTGTTTCATTATTTCCAATTTTAGTTTTCTTTGAAATTTGTCAATTAATTTTCTTAAAGATAAGCAAGGAATCTCATAAGAAGATTGCTTTAGGACTTGTTTATACATATATTGGTCTTGTTATTTTTATGACAGGAGCTAACGTTGGCTTTATTAGAATGGGCAATTATTTGGGCAATGCACTTGCTTCTTTAAGCCACAAAGAAATAATTATATTCGTTGGCGCTCTTATGGGCTTTATGATAGTTAGAGCTGAGCCTGCAGTTTATGTTTTGATGAAACAAGTTGAAACAATTACTAATGGAAACATCACCGGTAAAGCGATGCTTACAAGCTTATCGTTAGGTGTTGCAGCTTCAATTGGACTTGCGTTATTTAGAATTATTTATAATATTCCAATGTTTTATATTTTGATACCCGGCTACTTGATATCAATTATTTTAAGCTTTATGGTACCAAATATTTTTACGGCTATAGCCTTTGACTCTGGCGGCGTTGCCTCTGGCCCTATGACTGCAACGTTTCTTTTGCCTTTAGCTCAAGGCGCTTGCCTAGCTTTAGGTAGAAGTGCTACCGATGGCTTTGGTGTTGTGTCTTTGGTTGCGATGACGCCTCTTATTGCGATTCAAATTCTTGGTGTTATTTATCAAATTAAGCTCAAAAAGGTTAAGACCCAAACCGAAGTTTCTGTCTCAATTCTTGAAATGTATAAGGACTTAAATGATGACGACATCATTGAATTATAGGAGTGGTTATGAATACTTATTTAATGTTTACAATTTGTAGCCGTAAAAAGCTTAAAATGTTTCTAGATTTTTATAAGGAACATAATCTTAATATAGGCAATATTTCTTATGCTAGAGGTACTGCGGCTTATGATGTTTTAGATTATTTGGGCCTACAAGATGATGAGAAGACTTTACATACAACCATTATCGGTGAAAAGACTTGGAAGATTGTTAAAAAAGGTTTAGAGAATGACGTTCATATCGATACGCCTGGAACTGGCATTAACTTTATTGTTCCACTTTCTAGTGTTGGTGGTAAAAAGGTTTTTAATTATTTATTGAATGGTCAAGAATATACAAGAGGAGAGGAAACAACCATGAAGGATACAAAATATGAATTAATTGTTACTATCGCAAATTATGGATACAATGCTGATATCATTGCCTCTGCTAAGAAAGCTGGTGCTTTTGGTGGAACTATTCTTCATGGCAAAGGCATGGGCAGCAAGGATGCTCAACAATTCTTAGGTGTTACTCTTGTATCTGATAAGGAGATTATTTTAATCGTCACTAAAAGTGAGGCAAAAGAAACTATTATGAAAGCTATTACAAGTTCTAATGAAGAAGCTGGCATTGTATGTTTCTCTATGCCAGTTAGCGATGTTACTGGATTTAAGCTTCATAGTATTTAATTATGCAAGATTCTTTAAAATATTTTATCTCGGTATTTTTATATGGAACCCTTGGGTTCTTTTTATCGTTTATAAGTGTTAACAGTGAGTTTGTGGTCTTTTGTAGAGGATTATTTGGATCATTATTTATTCTTTTTATTTTATTTATTAAAAAACAAAAATTGGATATAAAAGCTATTAAAAAGAATTTGAAGTATTTGGCTTTATCTGGTATTTCACTTGGACTTAACGAAACTTTTTTATTTATAGGATACAAATATTCTGTGTCATTGGCAGCACTAGGAAACTATACGGCTCCTATTTCAATCATTATCATTTCAAGCATTCTTTATAAGGATAAATTATCTGCTAAACAAATATCTTGCATTGTAGCTTCTTTTATTGGGATAGTCCTATTATCAGGTGTTTTAACAGGAACTGATAATAATGTGTTTGGATTATTGTTTGGACTTATAGCTTCAATCGGTTTTATAACTTTAGTTTTTATGAATAAGAAACTAGAAAACATTGGCGCTTATGATAAAACCTTTGTACAGTTGCTCTCTTCGGCAACTGTTTTGATTCCATTTATTCTAATTAATAAAAGCTATATGATTAGTTTTGATGTAAAGACTGTATCTATTTTATTGATGCTTGGAATTATCCATACCGGTTTTGCGTATATTCTATATTTTGATTCAATTAAAACGCTAGCTCCAATAAAAATCGCTATCATAGGTTATGTTGAACCTGTTATGTCAGTATTAATTGGCACCTTATTTTTGAATGAACAAATGAATATTTATACAATCATTGGAACCATTTTGATTATTGGCTCTGCGGTAATTAGTGAGTTGGTTAAGGAGAAATAATGAAAAAGGAACATTTAACTGTTGCCAATTGTATTACTTCACTTAGAATAGTTGGCGCTTTAATTATTGTTTTCTTAAAACCATTAAAAACATTTTTCTTTATTGTTTATACACTTTCGGGAGTAACTGATGCGATAGATGGCTTTATTGCTAGAATGCTTCATCAAGAAAGTGAATTTGGCTCTAAATTAGATAGTGTGGCCGATTTAACGTTTTATAGTGTACTGATGATTAAAATATTACCATTATTAATCAAATTACTTCCTTGTTCAATTTGGTATTTTATTGTTTTTGCTATTTTAGTAAGAATGATATTATATTTATATACGGCTTTCAAAAATAAGAAATTGTTAAGTAGCCATTCTTATTTAAATAAGGCAACAGGGTTACTAATATTCTTTTTACCATATGTGTTACTAGCTAATTTTGTTGAACTCTATTGTTGGATATTGGTTGGCATAGCTGTAGCGGCAACAATACAAGAATTTACTAATGTAATAATTAAGAAGATGTAAGATATTAACTTACATTTTTTTGATTGACTCTACTATAGCTGAATAGTACAATTAATACAGATAATACAGATTAAAGGAGATAGTATTCTATGAAAAAAGTTCTATTATTTGTAGGTGCTGCAGCAGCTTTTGCGGCATTATATGTTTCTACTAACATCTATGGAAAAAAGAAAGATGAAGTAGAAGAAAAAGAAGAGAAAGATGAAGACAATCTAGACTAAGGAGTAATTTATGTCAGAAAAAGATTTTTTAAGTCAATTTTCTTCTGATGGCAAAACTCCCGATAGTTTTAAAGAAGAAGAAAGAATTCCTGTTGAAAAGCCTAAGAAAAATATTAATCCAAAGGCAATTATTATCGCAGCTATTGTTTTAGCTGTGCTTGCGGTTGGATCATATTTCTTATTCTTTGCGCCAAAAATTGAAATGCCTGACTTTGTGGGCCAAACAAAAACAGATGTTGCCTCTTGGGTCAAGCAACAAGATATCACATCAAGTGGCATTGTATTTAAAGAAGAGTACAGCTTTGATTATGATGAAGATGTTATTATGAGCCAGGATGTAGAGGCTGGAAAGAAAGTAAAGAATGATGTTAAAGTCACATTCACTATTTCAAAAGGCGCTGATCCTGATGAAAAAATAAGTGTTCCAGATCTTAAGTCAATGACTAAATCAGAGATTGAATCTTGGATTTCAACTAATAAATTAAGCAAGACAAAGATTACTACTACCTATAATGATTCAGTAGATAAAGATGCGGTTATTTCGTATGAAATAAAAGGTGTAGATGAAGCTGATTTTACTAGATCTTCTACATTAAATATCTCTATTTCTAAAGGACCACAACCTGCAGGTACTGTTAC
>CAVDDT010000050.1:0-10030 GCA_963607765.1 Paratractidigestivibacter sp.
TAACTGTTTTTTCAACAGTAAGTTCTTCATTATAACAAGGTATTAATACTGCAATCTTTTTATTTGGTTCTTTTTTAGTTCTTGACATAAAATTCTCCGATTCCATTATATAACATCACATTTATTTCTTCTTTTAATAGAGTAAATAACTAAAGCAACTAATGAAACAGCCGAAATACCTAAACTTATATATTGTAGTTTTGTCCCTTTATAAGTAACCTTGTATGTGTGGCTTCCTTCATTAGCATTAATCAAAACTTCTTTAAACACAGTATCATACGTACATCCAATTTCTACCCAATTATCATCTACAAGCTCATAAGTACCATATCCCTTATACCAAGATAACGGTAAGATTAGTTCCATGTCTTTTTCATTATCACAACTAAAGATTATTGTAGAAAAGTTTCTATCATATTCATAAATATAATCAATTACTTGTCCGTTATCATCTCTACATTTAATAGCTAACGAGTCATTGTTATAATTTAAATATTCAGTATACGGAAGATATTCGGCCCCGCCTAATTCATCATGATTGTAATCTAGGTCATATTTAAAGTTTAAAACATTATTTATTTCATCTAACGTTGCATCGTTTTTCAAATAAAATTCAACATTATTATTTATTTTTATATTTGAAATAACAGCTGTAGAAAGAGATATCACAGCAACTAATGCAATTAATGTTTTATTATTTTTTATGTTCAAAAGAACATAAGCAGAAACCACTACAAATAATGGAAATATAATCACATTAAGTCTGAAGTAAAATTGAATAACATTTAAGAAATTTGCTGGAATTATTCCATATATTATCAAATAACAAGTTACACAATATATCAAAATTATATTAATGTATTTATTTTTCTTAACAAATGCATAGGAAACACCAAGTACTATTAAAATCAATCCTGATGATGGAACAAATTCGTTTGAAAGCAACACAAAGAAATCGCCAAATCCATTAAAAACACTATATAGTTGATTTTGTTTACTATTGATATCCAACCAGAACGTTTGAGAATGCAACTGTTCAAGCATAGGCAATAAATACCACGTTGTAATCAAAACAGCTAATAATGTCCCCTTTAAAATTGTTATTAATGTTTTCTTTATTAAGAAAGCATCTTTACGATTAATGAAAATAAATGCCACTATCATTACAAAGAAAAATATTCCATATAACAACGTCGTAATTAGATGAGCCATTACAAGTAGTGAAAAACTGATGCCAAGAATTATCCAGCAATCATTATGTTTTATCAATATTCTATAAATTGCATATAAAACAAGAGGAATAAATGTCATAGCCAAAATTTCGCCCAATGCACACCTAACCAAAATATTTTCTAAATGGTATACTGCGGTAGAATATAAAACCGTGGCTATTGTAGCTAATAATCTACTGTTTGTTTCTTTTTTAAAAATATAAAAAGTAAACAAGTTTCCTAATAGTGTATAAAACAGTACACACAGTTTGTAACACCACACAGCACTTAATCCAAAGTGATACATTATTGCGAAAGGATATAAGAACAAATCACAATAGAATAAGGGGCTAGCATACCCAAAACCATTATTCATATATGGATAAATTTTAGGCAGTATTTGTTTTTCTTCAAAAGCATTTGCCAATCCCGCAAATCTATTTAGGTGAAACGTTAAATCATGCCCTACAGATATGCCATTGGAAATAAAACTGCACAAACACATAATTGTTATTACAAAACAAATAAAAATATCAATTATTCTATTTTTTGATTTTTCCATCATTTCATTATCCTTAACTTGTATAAAACTTTAAATACTTTAGAATTAAAATAATATCTACTTCTATTAATTAATTTAAAGTATAGATTCTTCTTTCCACCACTATTAAGATACTTATTATCTTTGAAGCTTGGATATGTGTTAATTAAATAATTCCATCCTTTATCCAGAGTATCTCTTCTAACATCCTTTTCTTCTATCTTACAAGCTCTTAAATAAGAACTTCCTAAAAAGAATCTAATAGTAAGATATTCCAGTTCTTCTTTGTATTCTTCATAAGCATTCTTATCTTCATAAAATTCTTTAATACCTTTAAAAACAGAAATCATATCATTGATGTTAATGTTATACGTATGTGTTATTGAACCATTTAATTGATAATAATCCACAAAACTTTCATTTACATAGCTTACTTTATCCATATAATACGCAAGTCTAATTAAAACGCTTGTATCTTCGTATCTTAATCCACTAGGAAATTTTATATTAGTTTCTCTAAACCAAGATGTTCGATATATTTTGTTCCATAAAGTAGAAAACATTTTTTCAATTATTTCATGTTTATTTTTATAACCAATATCTTTAGCTTCTTTTCTTTTTCCATCTTCATACACCCAAGTAAAATTAGAAATACAGATGTCATTATCTTCAATGGCACATAACATTTTTTCTGCCATATCTTCTTTTACGGTATCATCACTATCTAAAAAGCCAAAGAATTCAGTTTCAACTTTATCTACACCAAAATTTCTTGAATCTGAAATACCGCTATTTTCTTTATAAAAATAGTAAATATTATCATTGTTCTTTTTTAAATCGAGCACTATTTCTTCAGTATTATCCTTAGATCCATCATTGACCACAATAATATCTACAGGTGTAGTTTGTTTTAGTAATGATTCGATAGCTCTTTTGATTGTCTTTTCGCCATTATAAACAGGCACAATAATGCTAAGCTTGTTCATTCTTGTTAATCCTCAAATTTTGAACCAAATAGCCCATGGTTAAAGCTACAAACATATTTGTGGTAAATTGATCCATTCCATGTCCTGATAAATAAGAAGTGACTACACCAAGGCACATAGACATTAGACAGATTATATTAAACATATTCCATTTCTTATGAGTAACTCCTCTTAAGAATTTATATATGCAATATAGTATTAAACAAATCCATGGTCCCATTATCAAAGGGAATCCAAGATACCCAAATGAATATGCTTGTAAAACAAAATCTTGTTCAATATTAATTCCACCCCACATAAATAAGCTATATGTAAAACCAGTTAATTTTTGTGAAGTTGTTAAATATTGCCACTTATAGTTATAGAAAATTCTTTCCACCTGTCTTGCGTTAACTCTGTCTTCAAGCTCATAATCAAAAATTAAATCAACCCAAAATTTTGGATCAACATGATAGTCATACCAATATTCATAATATACAGATTGAGTAACTCCCATCAAATATTTATATTGTTCAAACATGTATACATAGTAATCGACCCATGCAGCGCTAAACGGCTCAAAACCATCCGCACCTTCTTCTATTCCTTTACGGTAACTTTCTCTTTTTGAATCATCCATTTTTAAGGTAGAATAATCAGCTGCATCATATTGTTGATTTTGATAAGCCGGGCACACAGGAAGAATTCCTGCATTCATAATTACAAGAAGTACACAAAAAACTGTAAATCCTTTTTTAAAAGTCTCCGTTTTAATTAAACAAGTAAAGATATGAATAATTAAAACCGTTAACGGAATTAATAGCGCACAATATGCCGCAACTCTTGTTCCAAGCATCATCATGGCTAAACTATCGGTAATTATTAATAAAGCAATGCCAACTTTCTTTTTAACATCTTTTTCTCTTAAAAAGAAATAATACATAAATGGAAGTACCATAACAAGTAATATTCCAATAGTATTGCCTTCTTTAAAATAAAACTTAGTTGCATAGTTTCTTGGATGATGATCAGTCGCATCAAAGGGCATAGTAAACCAAGAAAAGAAATTACCAGCCATTTCTGTCTCATACGTTGTTTTTCCAACCATCAAAAAGTTAGATATTACAATCGGAATAGATACAAAGAAAGATATACATGATGTTACTTTTTCCATAATACTTTCTTTTAAATCGATAAACTTATAGATATAAACATAAGCAATCGGAATAAGTAAAGTCAATATATAGAATACTTCATCATAGACTGTAAAGTAATATAAATTAGTTAAATGAATATTATCTTGTAGATAATAACCAGTTAAACAGTGTGGAATAAAATAAGCAATCATAAGTGCTGCATAAATAGCAGTGATGATAATCACTTTTTTCTTGTTCTTCTCACATAAAATAAATATTCCTAGTACTATTAATGGATAAACCACAAAGTTTACTAAAGTGGTAAATCTAAACGGTAAATAAGACGCTATTAAATAATCCAATTCATAGAATGGATGCAAAGCAATTAGCACAAAAACAATTGTGAATAAATTTTCTTTAGTAAATAGCTTCTTAATTAGCTTCATTTTTCTTCAAAATATATTTGTTATACAAATTCATGATAGTATCTTCTTTTAAGATAAACATCATACCAACATAAACAACAATACCAACTACAGCTTGGATTGCATTAGTAACTATTTTAGCACCCATAGCATTACCGATAAAATATACAACAACACCCATTATAATAGCGCTTATTAATGACTTTACAAAAGAAGACATCGAATGAATCTCAACATCTTTTCTTATATATAGCCATTGGGTAAATGATACGGTAAATTCTGCACAAACGCTTGCTACACAAGCACCAGCTGCTTGCCATCTTGGGATAGCATATAGATTAATAGCTAGATTGATTAAAGCGCCAAAAATAATTGATTTTGTATATTCATTATTTCTTCCTGTAGGGACTAAATATTGCGTTCCAAATACATTAGATAGAGAAATCAAAATAATAATTGGACTAACAAGCCTTACCAAAGGTATAAGAGAAGTATATTCACTCTTTGCATACCATGGGAAGAAACTTTCTGATACAACTTCTAAAGCTACAAAGATTGGAATAGAAAGGATTATTGCCAATCTAAAAGTTATATTTATATATTTATTAACTTCTTTATGATCTTTGTTTTTCACAAACACATTAGCAATTCTTGGCATAACAACAGCGCCAATAGAAGTAACAAAGTATAAAAACATCTTTACGAAACTAACTGATGTCTTATATAAATTTAATTGCCCCTTATCTTCAACCATTGTTCCTAAAAGAGTTTGGTCTAATAAAGTATAAATATTTATGGCTACAGTAGGAATAAATAATGCAAAAGTGCCAGCTAAGTGATTTTTATATGCTTCTTTAACCGTAACATCAGATTTATGAATGTATTTCTTTAAGCCAAAGAAAGTAATAATTTGTCCAATTAAATCTGATGAACAATTTATTAAACTAAATTTCCATAAATCTTCTGGAGTTTTAACGAAAGAAAAAATTAATAACACTCCAACAAGCTTAACCACAATGTTTCTAATAGAAACTATTCCAAAATCTTCAACGCCATAATAGAACCAAGAAATATCGAAGGCGCTAGCTAATATTGACAAACAAATAATGAAATAAATGATTTGGTTTTCTTTAACAAATAGTATTGTATATAAAACATACAAAACAAACACAACCATCATATTGATAAATTGCATTGCAAGTATTTCATAGAAACTTTTGCTTAGTTTATCTTTATCATCTCTTACTTTAGCAATTTCTCTATTACCATAAGTATTTACGCCCAACACACCAAATAAGATAAACCAACTAGAAATATTAGTCGCATAATCATTAATACCAAGCGTGCTTGAACCTAAGTGCGCATAAGTATAAGAAACAAGAAATAATGGTAAGAATAGTTTTACCAATTGATACAATATGTTGTATATATAATTTTTAAATATCTTTTTATCCATGTCTTTTATTATACTTGAATTGTTATGTCATTAAAACAGTTCACATACATTCACAATAAACTACGCTTTACTTTTAATCATACATTGTGGTAATGCGAGGATAGCAAAAGTATCAATCATTAGGATTCTAAATACAAACTGGCTATGTGTATATGAATGTTCCTTTAAAATAAATAGCCATAAAATCGGTAATACAAATATGATAATAAATGAAACTAGTTTATTTATATCCAAATCAAGGCTCTTTTTGTTTTCTTTAAATGCGATAATTACATTCGCAACAAAATCAGCCAAGAATGTAATTAAGGTTGCTCGATGCTTTAAATAACTAAGATTAACATTAAACACCTTAGACAATGTAATTATTTCAAAATTATGGTTACTGTTTGTTCTAGTAATAATTGCATTATATGCATTTTCAAAAACATTCTCATTTAAAACCAGCGAAGCAATCACCCACTTCATAAACCACATACCACCATATCCAACAAACCACATAATTATGTAAACGATAATATCTTTTATATTTATTTCTTTATTGATTAAGATATATAGAATCAAATTTATTCCTAAGGTAATTATTGGATAAGTTAATAAATCAAAATAAACCGTTACGATTCCGATTAACAGAAAGAAATATTTTGTCCACCTCTTTTGCTTAAATTTATCGTTAAATTTCATCAAAATCATTCCTGAAATTAGCATAATAAAGAAAATATGAGAATATTGAAGTGATAAAGGTATTGCATAACAAGAAAAACATAAATATGTAACTAGAAAAGAAATGGCTATAGAGAGATTGACTTTCTTCTCCAACATTCTTATAAACATAAATAGCAGGATAAAATGTGTTACACAACACGCAAATCTTATTCCAGATAAATCAAGCAGCATTAACAAAGGTCTAAGCAAAATGATGTAGCCATGCCAATATCTTTCATAAGTTTCAGATTGTGTTATCGCATTTTCATCATTGTAATATTCATAAAGATCTTCTATTGGACTTGAAGTCCAATTATATTGTGCACGAGAAATCTCTAAACTTCTTTCTAACAAAGAACAACCATTAGGAATAAATGATGAACTATTTATCATGATTGCATCAGTATAGTTATCTAAAATAGTGGTATTTAAAGAACCAATTACATAAGGATATTCACCAGTTCCAGTTAATTGCTGGCTACTTGTTTTTGCATTTGCTTGAATACTAGAATCGGGCAGTAAAAACGCCAGACTTAATAAAGCCCCCCCTACAAGCGATGATAACAAAACAATAATCAATGTTGTTTTAATGACTTTTAAAAAGTTTTTCATATTAAATTTAATCCAAGATATAACTATAAAATTCAGATTTATCTGGATAATATTCCAACATCTTGTTATAGAAATGTTCTTTCATTTCTTGTGTATATTCACCAGTCATCTCATAAATGTATATCTTGGTTTCATCTTCTAAAGTAAATTCATTAACTTTAGTAAATATCTTAGAAATGTTTTCATCATACATAATTGCATCACTTATTACCTTATACATATGTTGATAGTCTTCGTCCATATACATGATTGGATCGCTTAACACAAAATATCTTATATAGCCAAAATCTCTTGGAAAGCCATCTCTAATATCAAAGACGAACGATGCCATGTTTGGAAAATCCACATCAGGCAATCCCACATTCTTAATTGAATCATCACAAAAATTATTATTTCCTGTAGCCACATAAGTATATATACCATCATCTCTAGAAATACCTTTTAAGTATTCAGAAATATCAATTAAACTATTCTTATATGGATTGCTTTGAATAGTCTTTTTTACCGTTGTGAATAATGGAATACTTACATCTGTAAAAATTAGACACATTTGAATACTTAGCAATACGCAAGCAATAGGTTTACTATATTTTTTATATGGAATGTTTTCTATACCATATATAAATAAAAACAACACACTTAGGCAAATAATTAAGTAGTGATGTATATCAAACGACTGTGTTTTCCAAAATAATGTACAAGGAACAACAATCGTAATAAATAAAGCTATCGATTTTGTTTTGTCTTTTATAAACAGTTTAACCAGTCCATATAAAGCGATAAAACAAACTATAACTGAATAAAAATTAATAGTGGCACTCACTTTACCTGAATGATTATAGTAAGCATATGATTCAACATTATTCACTGTCATTATATTTGTGATAAATCCTTTAAAGAATAGGATTAATATTGCCAAGGCAATTAATCCAGACATCACAAATTGAATAATTGATTTAATCCATGTTTTATTTTTATATGCATAAGCCACTCCTTTAATCATATAAGCCAAGTAAGCTCCAACTAGTGCATATAAGTACCATCTTCTTTCAAACATCAAAACTAAAGTTAATAGATTTAATATTAAGGTATCGGCTTTATTAACGGAATTATAATCACCAAAGATTGTGATTATATAGAAAATAGTCAACGGAAATAGCCCTAGGCAATCAACTCTTCCATATAAAATTGTTAGCCATATAGGATAGAATCCAAAGAAATATACAATTGGTAATATCTTATTATCAAAATGTTTGTAGTATAGAAGTAACAGCAAAAATACAGTTGGCATCAAAAATAAAACACAGTTTATAACACAATAAAACCAATAACTATCCTTTATAATCAATCCCCAGAAATTAAATAAAGCAGGTAAATAACTATAATCATCTTTGTTTATAGTGCTATAAACTTTAGGAAAAATTGAACTTGGATTGTTCCAAAAAGTTTGAAGCAAATTTAAACTCTTAACATAATATCCAGCATCATCATAAACATATACCGCATCAGTCTCGAATCTAAAATAAATAAATATTCCTATTATCCCAACAAATAAGACGATTAATAAATTAATAAAAATTTCCTTTTTGTGTTCTTTTAATACACTATTAAATCTTTTGCAAATATAAAAAAGAAGCAAAGAAACAAACACAGGATAAACTAAAACAGCTAATAATCTATATATATTATTCATAACTAATTAACCTTTTTCGCAAGATATTTAAAGAAGAAAGAATTCTCATAATTATACGCAAAGAATTGATTAGAAATCATCTTAATACTATCTTCTTTATCATCACCATTATATTGTGTATTGCCAAAACTATAAACCTCATCTCTAATCATATATTCAGACCAATACATTTTATTAGCAATGCTTCTATATATTTCAGTAAAAGGAGTGTAAGCTCCCATAAACAATACTATCGCCAATAATATTTTGCTTATCATTCCATTTTCATACATACTTCTTTCAACATAGCACATCAACATAAATAGAGCCGGAATAGAAGCTCTCATGCAAAAATTAAGACTTTCATCTTGGACAAAAGGAATAAATAGTAAACTTAATAAAGTTACTACATAATATTCATATTTAAATCCATCTTTTCCAATCAAAACAATATAAATTAAAAATTCTAGCAAAATAAATAATAGATATGCTTTATAGGGACTATCAAAATATATAAACGATAAATGAAATGGATTAGATCCTTTATTGCCACAATAGTAGAAACTTCCAAAAACAATAAGCATTAATAGACACGTATAGACATTAACAACATTCAATGAAGTTTTAATATTTTTGATAAAAACAACAAGCATATACGGCAATAAACCAATCATTGCCCAAGGAGAATATGCAAAAGTCAGTGCACATAGCCCTAGGGTATATTTATGATTTTCAACATTTATAAACATTGACATAATTAACCACACCATAATTGATTGAT
The DNA here is from genome assembly GCA_963607765.1 of Paratractidigestivibacter sp. Taxonomy (GTDB): domain Bacteria; phylum Bacillota_I; class Bacilli_A; order Erysipelotrichales; family Erysipelotrichaceae; genus Colivicinus. The sequence continues at coordinate 9,502 of CAVDDT010000050.1, forward strand.
TAAACACCCAATATAATTGAGTAGTATTAGAAGAATATTGATAATAGAAATCACCATACCATTCTATATGCTCGCTTGTAGGCAATATTCCATTTCTTAAAAGATATCTAATCACATCTAGGCCACTAAAGCTCACTAGAAGAATCAATGTTATGTATGAACATTTTTTGAATTTTCTATTAATAAAATATAAAGTTAATATTAATCCAAATACAACATAAACATATAAAATATAATTTGTAACTGACCAGTTTAAATTAAAAACTTTTGAAATTAAAGCTACTGGCAACCAAAAAATATAATAATAAGAAAATGCAACTTTGCTATTTCCTAATAAGTTAGTAACATAGCTTGGCTCTATTGACAAATCATAAATTGCAGGCCAATCATAATTAATCAAATCCCTAAGTATTGCGTTTCTTGCCCAAAAATCATCATTTTGATAAGAAAATCCGCCAATACCTGAAAAATATGCCCAAACACATATTACTATTAAAGCAATACTCCAATATAATATAGATTTTTTATT
>CAVDDT010000051.1:0-9746 GCA_963607765.1 Paratractidigestivibacter sp.
ATAACCCATGTTTTTCCAACTTGTCTAGTTCCATCAAGCAATAAGGTTTTTTTATATATTAAGAATTTCAATGCGTCAGTATGATAACACCATTATAAGGTAGCGTATGGCGGTGTTTTAATGAAACATTATTAAAAGAGTTTTTGTTTTGTGATGTATTTCTATTGATTATTGTTATGTTGTTTATTGTTATCTTTTCTATACATATAGTTAAGACAGAAAGGACATAATATTTTATCTATATCTGATACTGGAGCTAAGTTTCTAATTGTTTCTAGAGTTTTAAGTGAAACCAGTTCCTCGTATCCACATGTCTCGCACTTCATCAATACATCTACTTCTGTATTCTCTATCATTCGTTATTCTTTCTAGTGGGTTATAAGTATAAACAAATTCAAAGATGCCGCCACATTTACATTTAAATATATCTCTATTATAAGTATCGGCAATTTGAGTTCTAAACTTTAATTTATCAAGTTGGAAAAGTCAATATTAAATTGTAGGTTTGACTTTAGGCTAGCAACATGAGTTTCCTGCTTTTTTAATATCCTTTGTTGTCAAATCCTTAGTGAACTTAGTTTGTCCAATATCGGATTGTTTCAATTTATTTTTTGATTCTGGTATATTTCCGACTCTAACGCCATTATGATAAGTCTGAACAACATTATTCTTTATATGATATTTTTCTAGTAAGTTCATTCCATGACAATATCCTCAAGAAAACACGAGTATTAAATTAATCCTAAATAATGGACTATTTTTAATGTTTCTAAATTTGTAACTTGTTTCATTGAAAATGATATTATAATGATTTATATGCTAAAAGATGGCTTCTTTGTTAAAAGAAGGTACCGCAAAATATTAACCGCATGTTATGCTGGCTATTTATTAAATATATTAGGTCTATTATTGGACGGCATAGTAGCGGGTGCTTTTTTGGGTGAAGATGCCATAAGTGCGGTTGCGGTTGTTGCGCCACTATATATGTTAAGTTGTTTTGTAGGGAGTTTAATTGCTTCTGGTTCTGGAACAGTTTATTCTCGCGAGATGGGGAAATTTAATAAACACAACGCCGATACAATTTTCTCTCAAGGATTAATAATATCGTTAATACTAAGCGTTATAACTTGCACTATTGTTTCTTTAGCAAGACCATTATTTATTTCGTTTTATGATTTAACTGGAAATATTTTAATTTATGCAAACGATTATTATTCTAGATATGCATTTATCTTATTAGTATATCCGCTATATTGGTATTTATATGCAATGGTACAAAATGATGGTAATCAAAAATTATGCGCTATATCAGATACAGTGTTTTTAATAGCTCATGTTGTTGGTTCGATTGTTGGAATTAAACTTGGCGGTATAAAAGGTTTAGCTACTGCAACAATTATCGCTCATATCATAAATGCTGCAGTACTTGCATTGCACTTCTTTTCAAAAAAGAATTCCTTACATTTTATTTGGAACTTTAATTTTGGTTTTGTTAAAGAAGTGGTAAGTTTAGGATCATCTACAGCATTAACATCAGCTTGTGATTCACTTGTAGATATTTTGATGAATAAAATAATTGTTACATATGTTGGCGAAACATATTTATCTTCATATGCTATTACCAATTTAATGATGTCTTGGAACGATTCTTTCTCTGCATTAGGTGAATCTATTACACCTTTTATTGGTGTTTATAGAGGCGAAAGAAATTCAGATTCTGTAAGAAAAATGGCAAAAACTGCCTTAAAAGACGCTGTTTTAATAGGTTTTTTATCATCGTGCCTATTTGTTGGGCTATCTAAACATATTCCTTATGTTTATAGCATTAAATCTGAGGAAAGTTATATAGCTTCGGTTCATACGTGTTTAATAGTTGGTTCATCATTAATATCTTATTCAATTGGTTATTGTTTAAGAATGTATTATTCAATCATAGAAAAACCAATATATTCTATTATATTTGGTATAAATGTTTCTTTAACATTCCCATTATTATTAGGATTTATTTTAGCAAGAACCGTGGGCATGGATGGAGTATCGCTTGCCATAGCAATCAGCTCCGTTTTGGCGTTAGCTTTAACCGAATTAGTAATAGCAATTAAAGAAGGAAGATCGGCTGTACCGTTTGCGATTGATAAGACTGAATATAAATCATTTTCTAAAGATGTTGAATTAAAGAATGACGATGCAATTGAAGAACTAATTGCTTCAGCAAATAAAGAATTATTAACATATGGTTTAGAACAGGATGTAATTGTTCGTGTTAATAACATTGTGAAGCATTCGTTAATTATTCTTAAAGAATATAACAAAAACAAAACCATTACTTCTGAATGTTCATATATGATATCTGATCAAGAAATAAAAATAGTAATAAGAGATGATGGTGAAATTGTTGATCTTACAAGTTTAGATGAACTTGGCAGAAAGATTGATGAATTAAGTTATAAAGAATTATTAGGAAGTGATGGTCAAAAGATGAATCTTATGACTACCGCTTACAATCGCAATAGCTTCATTATTGCCAAATAAAAAGCGAAGATTAATTCCTCGCTTTTAATTTGGCATAATTTTCACCCATCAACAAATGCTTGTTTGGTGTGCACAATAATTCGAATTCAATATTTTTTTCAAACAACATAACGATGTCGCTTCCTCCAAACAAGAAGTATCCCATAGGGTCTCCTTTGTTAACTTTTGTACCAACTTTGATATTTTCTTCGAAGTTACATGAACATATCTGTGACATGCCAATCGGAAGACAAGCAACTAGTCCATATGGTGTTTGCATAACAACACAATCTCTAGTTTCTACCATTTGCCAATTTGCATCTGAACAATCGAAAGCATATAAATTGAGTTCTTGGTCGTAATATATATTACCGCCAGCCGCATTACTAGCTTTAATTTTTGATAGTTCTAGAATTGTTCCTTCAACTGGAAAATGATAACGATGATAATCATTTACGTTAAGGAATGTATGTGTTAGTGTGCCCCCATTGAATCTTCCTTTAAAATTTGAATCTTTATCAAGTAGATCATCTACTTTGTATACTTGATGACCTTTAATTAAAACACTACCGCAGTCAACATAACCGTTATCTAATATTTTGAATGTATCAAATGGTTCCGAATCGGCAGGAGAAACAAGTTCGGCATTACCGATTGGTCTAACATCTGGTGAAATTAATTTTCTTGAGAAGAATTCATTGTATGTTTTATAAATGTTTTCTTTTGGATACCAACCTTCATTCATACCAAACGCATTATCTTGAAATTGTAGTTTGAAATATTCATCATTCCACGATTCAGGGGTAGATAAGAAATCTCCCCATGCATTTGAAAAATCTTTAATCCAACTTGCGATTGGTTCATGATACTCAAGTGTTGGTAAATAATAATTATATTGTTTTAATTCATCTAATTGTTGGCCAAATATAAACCAAAAGAAATTTATTGATTGATTAATATTTATAAATAACGATGGGAACTTTGCTTTCTTTAAAACATTCCATGGTAAGCATTTACAAGCCCAATCAAGAAAATCATACAATTCTTCTAAAGATTGTACAGGATTTGTGTCTGAATTTGGATTAATTGTTTTGGCTTTATCAATAGCTTTTTGCATCAATGATTTTAATTCATCATCTTGCATATATGCTATGAATTGTTCGGTTGTGGGTTCGTGCCTCATTGTTTTTTAATTTTAATTAATATTGCCTTTAAATTCATAAAAGTATAAGCGCTTATAATACATAATACCAATATACAAAATATGAAGGGTGTACCAACATAGTGCTGTTTGTAAGTTGTTACTGCTAACAAGACTGTTAATACTAGTGAAACAGCAGTAAATGTTAACAACTTGTTCATAGAGAAGTTTTTGGCTGCATTTTCACAATAATTTGCAATATCTAGCTTATATTTAGGTTTTTTCATAATTTCATTATAAAGTATAAAGTAGTATTAAAAAAAGCGATTTGTTACAATTATAGTAACAAAAAGTAATAGAGGGAAAATATATGAACTTTTATGAGCAGACTTCAAATGCAATGAACAAATTAAGTCAGAATGAGCAAACCATTATGACTTATGTGATAAAAAACATGCACGCTGTTAAAAAAATGTCTATTAGAGATTTGGCAAATGCCTGTTTTGTTTCTACAACAACTATTTTTAGATTTGTTAAAAAATTAGGCTATGAAGGTTATTCTGAGTTCATAAACGCAATTACTAAGGCTGAGGCAGATACTAGGAAGATTCATATTCCTTCAATTGTTGGAGATGATAATTATAGGGATTCTTACTTGAAAAACATTATTGAAGCTGTTAAGGTCATAACTGATGAGAAAATAGATAAATTTAAGACTATTATGGCTAAAAATCCTGATATTTATATTATTGCCGAGGGTTTAAGTAGAGAAATAGGCCATTACTTCACTAGACTTCTTACTACAAGTGGTTATAATGTTATTTTTCCAACTGAAAGTTATGAAAAAAACATGGTTTTAAGAAGAATTAAGAAAGATGATGTTTTATTGGTTCTTTCTTATACCGGGGATAATATTAGCGTTATAAACGAGATAGAGAAGATATTTGCGGTTGCTACACCTACAATTATTTCTTTTACTAGAGCTGATAATAACGCTGTTCAAAACATGTCAGATCTTAATTTCTATGTATTTGCGGATGAAATTAATTACGAAGGTATAGATTGTACATCTAGAATCGGCATGATTGCCATCATGGAAACACTACTATATAAGAGATTGACTAAATAGTGTTACATAAATGTAACAAATAACTAAAGTGTTACACCGTTACAAAACCACCTATATCACTAAAATAGGTGGTTTTTTAATATAAAATATAATTAATAAAATAAAAGTGTTTCTGTAACCGTTTACAGACGTTACAAATTACGAAACACGCCAAATAATAGGAGGAAAATTAATTATGGCAAGAAGAATTGACAGTACACCAAAAGCTGATGGTTTTAGAATGCCGGGTGAATTCGAACCACAGGAAAAGATTTGGATGATTTGGCCTGAAAGACCAGACAATTGGAGAGATGGTGCTAAACCAGCTCAAAAAGTATTCACAAATGTTGCAAAGGCAATCAGAGAATTTGAACCAATAACAGTTTGTGTATCTCCAGCTCAATATCAAAATGCAAGAAACATGCTTCCTGAAAACATCAGAGTTGTAGAAATGACTTCTAACGATGCTTGGATTAGAGACTGCGGTCCTACATTTGTAAAGAATGACAAGACTGGCGAAGTTAGAGGTATCGACTGGGATTTCAATGCTTGGGGCGGACTATATGATGGTCTATACTTCCCTTGGGATCAAGATGATAGAATCGCTCAAAAGGTTTGTGAAATTGAAGAAAAAGATTCTTATCGTACTCCAGGTTTCGTATTAGAAGGCGGATCTATTCACGTTGATGGCGAAGGTACATTATTAACAACTGAAATGTGCTTACTATCACCAGGTAGAAACCCTGATATGACTAAGGAAGAAATTGAAGCTAAAGTTAAAGATTATTTAAATCTTGAAAAAGTTATTTGGATCAAAGATGGTATTGACCCAGCTGAAACAGATGGTCATATTGATGACGTTGCATGTTTCATCAGACCAGGCGAAGTTGCTTGTATTTGGACTGAAGATCCTAACCATCCATTCTATCAATATGCTCAAGATGCTTATAAGACATTATCAGAAGCTACAGATGCTAAGGGTAGAAAATTAAAAGTTTGGAAACTTTGCTTAACTAAGGAACCTTGTTACTTAAAGGGTGCTTCAACAATCGATTCAGTTGAAGGAACATTACCAAGAGAAGATGGTGAAGTTGCAATTGCTTCTTACATGAACTTCTTAATTGTTAACGGTGGTGTTATTGTTCCTCAATATGGCGATGTTAACGATGAACTAGCTCTTAAACAAATTCAAGAAATGTTCCCAGAAAGAAAAGTTGTTGGTGTTAGAACTGAAGAAGTTGCTTATGGTGGCGGTAACATTCACTGCATTACTCAACAACAACCTAAGTAATAAATTTAAATTCAATAATTTACTATTAAGCTCTTAATTTTATTAAGAGGTTGTAATCTTTATAAAAAACAAAAAAGGAGAGAAATATGGAAAATGGAAAAGTGTCTTTAACTAAAACCGTATTATTTACAGTTTGTTCTATTCTAGTTTTAGACTCATTCGTTGCACCAACAATCCTAGGTGTAAACTCAATCACAATTTGGATTATCACAGCCATCTTCTTCTTCCTACCTTACGGCTTATTATCAGCCGAATTAGGAAGCACATATCCAGATGATGGTGGTATCACTTCGTGGGTACAAAGAGCATTCGGTGATTTCTGGGGCGTTATGGAAGGCTGGATGTATTGGATTAACGTTGCATTCTGGATGCCGGCAGTATTCACTGCTTTCGCAGGATGGACAGTATTAGCATTAAGCTTCTTAGGTATTGAATTGCCAATATTCGTAGAAGCAAGTTTAGCAGTTATTATGTGCTGGGTAATTTCTTACATCGGCATTAAGGGTATCGACCTTTCAGTTAAAGTAGCAAGTGCTATGGCTTACTTAAAGATGGGCATCTTAATATTATTAGGTGTTCTTGGTATCGCTTATGGAATTAAGAATGGCTTCGCAAATGATTTCTCTGCAACTGCTTGGATTCCTGAATTAGCAGACGTAATCAACTTCTCAGATGGTGGCTACTTCGGCGTTATCGTTTATAACTTATTAGGTTTTGAATTAATTGGTTCTATCGGTTCTTCTATCGAAGATCCTCAACACACAGTTCCAAAGATGACTATCATCGCTGGTATTGCTATCGTTGCTATTTATTGCTTCGGTTCATTTGGTGTATTATCTGCTATTCCAGCTGATGCTATCGATGAGGTTGATGGTTTCGTTTATGCATTACAAGAATTATGTACAGTATTAGGCCCTATTGGCAACGTAGTATTCTATATTGTATTATTTGGTGCAATCTTAACATTAGTTGCCAACATGATCACTTGGACATTAGGTGCTAATGAATCATTCATGGCCGCTGACTTAGATAAGAGATCTAAATTCTTAGGCAAGAGACATCCTAAGTATGATACTCCAGTTAATCTATACATCGTTGATGGTGCTGTAGCTTCTGGTTTATGTATCCTTAACTATTGCTTAACAGGCGATGCTAATGACGTATTCTGGGCATTATTCTCATTCTCATCAATCGTCTTTATGCTATGCTATGTAATCGAATTTGCTGCTGCTATCAAATTAAAATTCACTGATAACACTCCAAGAGTTTACGCTGTTCCTGGCGGAAAAGTTGGTATGGTTATTTGTGCATTATTATGTGAAGCTTCAGTTATTCTTGCAGTTCTAGGCTTAATTGACTACTCTGGCGGTTCAGGCACTTGGATGCAAGTTATCGGTTTAGCATTAACATTCCTTGTTGGTGTTGTACTTTATAAATCTGGTAACAAAGAATAATTTAAAAATTGAATCAATACTCCTGATAAAAAATATCAGGAGTATTATTAAAAAAAGAAAGGCAAAAAATGAAAAAGGATTTTATTACAGTTAATGACTTTACTAAAGAAGAATTAATGGACATCATTAATCTTTCTATGGCAATCAAGAAATCAATTAAAAATGGTTACAAGCCTCCACTAATGAAGGGCATGACATTAGGTATGATCTTCCAACAATCTTCAACAAGAACTAGATGTTCATTTGAAACTGCTATGGAAGATATGGGTGGTCACGCTCAATACTTAGGCCCAGGTATGATTCAACTTGGTGGTCACGAAACAATCGAAGATACAGGCAGAGTTATTTCTGGATTAATGGATATCGTTATGGCTAGAGTTATTTCTCATAAGACAGTTGTAGATTTAGCAAATGCATGTACAATTCCAGTAATCAACGCAATGTCAGATTACACGCATCCAACTCAAGTAATCGCTGACGTTATTACTATGATGGAGAATTTACCAGCTGGTAAGAGATTTGAAGATTGTAAGATTGTATTCTGTGGTGACTTCACTCAAGTTGCAGCATCATTAGGATTTATCTGCACTAAACTAGGCGCTAACTTCGTATTTTACGGACCATTAGATAATCCTAAGACTCAACCATTCACAAAAGATCATGCAAGAATCTTTGAAGAAAATTGCAAGATATCTGGTGGTACTTGGAAAGTAACAGAAGATGAAAAAGATATCGCAGGTGCTGACTTCTTCTATACAGATGTTTGGTATGGTTTATATGAAGCTGAACTTTCTAAAGAAGAAAGAAACGAAATCTTCAAGAAGTATCAAGTTAATAGAGAACTAATGGAAAAGGGTGCTCTTGGCTGTAAGTTCTTACACTGCTTACCATGCACTAGAGGCGAAGATGTAACTGATGAAGTTGCTGACTCTGCATCATCTCTATGTTGGGAAGAAGCTTGGAATAGATTAACAGCTATGAGAGGCTTATTAGTTTACTTCACAAGAAATAAGAAACAATTCTCAGAATTAGCTCAAGCTGCTGCTAAAGAAGAATTAGAAACAGTTCTTGACCAAATTGGTATTGCTCACTAATGGCACGTATAGTAATTGCTTTAGGTGGCAATGCGCTGGGCAATACACCTGAAGAACAACAAGAAAAAGTCGCTAATGCAGCTAAGTCAATCGTTGGTTTTGTAAAAGATGGCCACGAAGTAATCATTGGCCATGGCAACGGACCACAAGTAGGAATGATTAATAACGCTATGGATTTTTCTTCTAAAAACGGAGGAAAAACTCCTGCTATGCCATTTCCTGAATGTGGTGCAATGTCACAAGGATATATTGGCTATCATCTTCAAAACGCAATCTTACGTGAAGCAAGAGCTCAAGGCGTTGATAAAAACGTTTTAACTGTTGTTACACAAGTTGAAGTTTCGAAAGAAGACAAAGCGTTTGAAAATCCAACAAAACCAATCGGCTCATTCATGTCTGAAGAAGAAGCTAAAACCATTATGGCTGCCAAACCAGATCAAACATTTAAAGAAGATGCAGGTAGAGGCTGGAGAAGAGTTGTACCTTCACCACTTCCAATTGATATTGTTGAAAAGAACGCAATTCAAGAATTAGTAAAAAATGGTAATATTGTTATCGCATGTGGCGGTGGTGGCATTCCGGTAGTAAAGAACGGCGAAGGAGATTACACTGGAGTTGCAGCTGTAATTGATAAAGATTTTGCATCAGAAAAATTAGCTGAATTAGTTGATGCTGATTATCTATTCATTCTTACTGCAGTTGATCGTGTTTGCATAAACTTTAACAAGCCTAATCAAGAAGAATTAAAAGAAATTAGTGTTGCTAAAGCAGAAGAGCTAGCAGCACAAGGACATTTTGCTCCTGGTTCAATGCTTCCAAAGGTAATTGCTTGTAAAACATTTGCTTCAAGTAAGCAAGGCAGAAAAGCAGTTATCGTATCTCTGGAGAAAGCTACTCTAGCTATGAGCGGAGAATCTGGAACAGTTATTACAAAATAGTTATTCCCTCATAGTTTTATATAGTCCTAAAACAAAAGCTTGATTTACCAAGCTTTTGTTTTAATATTGTTTACCTACCTTCTTATTTAATTTCTTTAATTCAGATTCAATTGATTTTAATAATTTGACATCATCTGGATCTTCTTTTTTGGGCTCTTCTTCTTTGTGAATCAATTTTTCATTAGCTGTATTTATTCCTTTGACAATCA
>CAVDDT010000052.1:0-9176 GCA_963607765.1 Paratractidigestivibacter sp.
GCTTACAAAATTTTCTTACCAATAGTTCGTTTATAAGAATGGCTAATGTGAATACCAATAATTCAATATTATCTTTAAAGTAATTTTTAATATCTATTAAAAAGTTTTTCACTCTATATACACCTAATTAATTGCGATAATTATTTTGCTTGTGTGTAAGTAAGCAAAATAACACAATTCCAAATAAGCTAATTAATGAACAAATTATACCCATTGTTTTGCCGGGGATTTTATATGCAAATTCAATGTTATGATTGCCTTCGTTTAAATAGAATCCGATAAATCCAAAATTAGCTTTTATTTTCTCAACTTCTACACCATTATCTGTTATGATCCAATTATCATCATATGGAATATAAGTATATACAAATGAATCATTAGAAGAAATGCTAATTGAAGCAGAAATGTAATCATTATCAAAATTAATATTTGTAAAACTATTATTGATTCTTTGATTATAAAGTTCCTCTTCAATCTCACTATCAGGTTTAGACATATATACGCCAGCTATGCCATATCCGGTGTTATCAACATCATCGTACTTTACAACTATCCTATCAACTAGCTCATTTTCACTTATAGTTACGTTACAAAAATTATATTGGTAGAAATGTTCAGTTCTTAAAAGTTCACCGTTATAAAGAACTTCAACATCTACAATTGGAACACCACCATTAACAATGGTTAAAGTAACATTGCTAATAGGCGAATCAAAAGTATAGTCTAATGGTCCATAGTATACCGCATCTGCAACCTGTTGAATATTATAAGATGATGTAAAATTGTAATTATCACTCGAATCTATAGCAACATATTCTCTTAAAGCTCTTTCTTTATCAAAATCACTCAAAAAATCAAGAGCAGAAGTGTTTATTAGATTATTATTCACATAGCCTAATTCGATAAAATATTTATTCTTATAATAATTTGTTCCATCAACCTTTTCAAAATAAGAAGGTGGAACTAATTCAGTATTTTCATCATCCGAATACCAATACTTAACTCCAGCAATATTGTAATAGCTTAAATAGTTTTTATCATATCCTAAATAATTTTCACTTGGGTTTTCGTTTATTAAATCGATATATTCGCTTTGATTACTATTGAAGTTTGAATTATTTATAGAAATTCCGGGAATTTGTTTAGATGAATCTGAATAGTTATAAAATAAATTAAATTCATCGCTAGTTTTCTCAATGGTTTTTGTGCCAGCATCAGCATTAATAGTCCTATATAAACCATTATCATTTTTTTTAATTTTGTTTGTTATATCAGTACTAATAAATAAAGTGTCATCTTCAAGAGGGTATATAGATGTTAAACAATACATTGAAATACATAATTCAAGCATAATAGAAAAAATTATTCCTTTATGCCCTTCCTTTATTAACAACGCAATGCTTATTATTAATAGAACAAAAACAGTTATATATAAAGTAATTTGCACGTTACCAATTTCATTTTCGCTAGCATTCATTACAAAATAATTGATAATCAATATTAACAAACATGGTACAGCTCCAATTAATAAATATTTAAGATCAAAATTTGTTAAATCGTCCAAGATAACAATTAAAGTATAACTTCCGATAACAATCATTCCAAAAAAACCAAATGTAGAACTGAATATTATTGAAAAAATAATCGAGAACAAAATAGACAAAGATAAAATAATTCTTTTTTTATTTTCAAATTTAAGAATGTAAGGAATCAAAACAAGGCCGCATAAACTTGTATAAATGGATGTGCTTGTACCCGCATAATCTTTTAAAGGAGTTAATAAAGATATTAAAACATTAAAGAAACTATCGTTCGATGTATAAGAAACGGCATTTATACAAGGAACAGTAATAAAGCAACTTAATCCAACAGATAATAAAATAAACAAAATAAGTTTAATTGTATCTTTTTTGTTAAACTTATCTAAATATGAAACCCTCATTAAAGTATATAGAATTACAAAAATAATTGTTTGAACCAATAATGAAGGACCGGATAATAACAATATAAGTATCGATATCGGAAGACCTATAAATTTATTTTCATTTATTGCTCGTTCTATAAAAAATAACGTTAGAGGCAATAAACAATAATAATCAAAGTAGTTAGTACCATAGTAGCTTAACAATAAGCTTGAAAATGTAATCATTAAACTAATAGCAATAATATTATTTTTATTATCAGATAATGTTGAAAGCCATAAAGTAGAGCTTACTCCTAAAATAACAAATTTAAAAATATTTAAATAGAGTACAGCTACGCTAAGCCACTCTTGTTTTAAAGGTAAGATTAATAAGTTAAATGGGCTTAACATGCCGTAGGAATACAAATTATAAGAACTTGATCCTAGTCCTAAAGACCAATCGTAAGAAGAAAAATCTAGACTGTGGAAACGATTATAGAAAGCCAATAGAAATTTATATTGATTATACATGTTTTGATTTTCTGAAATAATAAATTGAGAACCATAGTTTAAAATATAATTTCTAAAAAAGAACAAGCACACCATTAAAGTGGTGAAAATAACCATAATATATTTATTTAGATAAAATTCTTCTTCATTCTCGTTCTTTGAAAAGATGCCAGCTGATAAGATAACCAAAAGCGTATTATCGCAGTATCTAAATGAACCTGTTTCCATCATTCCATAAACAAGCATCAATAGAGTTGATAGGATTAAAAAATATTTCTTTTCTTTATATAATTCTCTAAAAGATAAGTTATAAAAAATTGAAAAGAATAAAAAACCAACAATACCATAAGATAAAGCATTGCAAATAAAAGCCATATCAACTGTATAGTATAGGGTTCCATCAACCGCAACATATACATCGTCAAAAGTAGATATAGCGTTGCCAAACAAATTAATGCCGTATATATTTAAGTAATTATCAGCCAATGATAGTCTAGTAGAAAACCATGAATCTAGTTGTGCACCTAGTGCTGAATTAGATCTATAAATTAATACAAGTGTAAATGACAATAAAACAAATAAAACGTAGGAATTTCGAGCTAAAAATTGACTAACTTTGTTTTTTATTAAATTTACATTTAACTTTAATAGAATAAAACATAATATAGCAAATGTAAGAACGCCTAAACTTGTTCTGCTTTTACAAATCATCCAGTTAAAAACCAAAAGCAATATACTGAACAAATATGGAACAGGATTTTTGCTATTCCTAAAAACATACATCATTTCAATGCCTATTATCATCAACATTCCACCCAATGTGTTAGGATGATAAAAGCCCAAAGAGATTCTAGATGCTTGCCAAGCAGATGTATCTGCGTTTGCACAAAATAGCGAAAATGCTACTGCACAAACTGCCATCCTAATTATTAAATCTCTAAAAATAAGCTTATCTATATTAATATCTCTAGCTGCTAATACAGCTAAAATAATTAACAAAAATTCTTCGTTTCTAGAAGTAATGGTAAAAATAATACACATCAATATGGAAATTAACGATAATGTTAATGTCTTTTTTGTGAAAGGCTTTAAAATAAAATCCGATATTAATAACGCTAAAAAAATCATTTTAGCAATACTGGTAAAAGTAGATAAAATATCGGTTGAAATTAGTTTGGCACTATCAAAAGCGTGATAGATAATTAGTAATATTTGTGCAATACTGTATATATTTAATTTAGTTTTTGAAGTCATAAAATAATTATAGTTATTAAGTTAACTATTTTCCAATACAATATGTGTTTACATCATTAAAAACAATAATGTTATAGTCATCTTTGATGGAAATTTGAATATCATTTAGATAAATTCCGTTTTCATTAAAAATAAATTTATTCCCTTCATAATCATATGTAAATTCATTGTCGCTGTACATAAGTACAGTATCGCCATACATAAGCGCAAATAAATTGTCTGAATTGTTACTATTGGATAATCCCAAATTTGTAATCAATTGATTGTAGTAATCTGGGTTAGAATTTATATCCTTAATTGATATAGCTTTTAACTTGTCATAATACTTAACTCTAGTTGCATAATATAAAGGATTATATTCTTGATCCATATATATTTGAGTATATTCATAGCTTACGGAAGTCATGATATTTTCATAAAAATCATTATCTACATGATTAAAAGAATAATTTTGTTTAATAAATTCATTAATATAGTTTGTTATTACTCCAGCACCATTCATATAAGCATGAATTGAATCGGTGTACTCATTGATATAAAGACCTAATTCTGAAGCTTTTGCGATAAAGTCAATGTATTTAACATTATTTTCATCAGCCCATTGCCATACTTTGTGCAAATAACTTTGATCTTCTTGACTTATAGAGTCTATTGGTGTTTTGTACAGTAACAATTCCATATCATTCTCTTTACATAAAGTCAAAATATCATTCAGTGCTTGAACATCCTCTTCATCAAGCTCGACATCAATATCTTCTTCATAAACATTAGGGAACCATTTATTTGTGTAATCATGTGTCATCCAGTTAAACACAAAACCAAAGGCTGTATCGACTTTGCTAGTATCGAAGTTATTTTCATCAAGAGGCTTAAGTTCTTCAAGTGATTCGGCAGTTCTCCAATTGTTGTGACTATTAATAAACTCGTTGTTATATGTTGAAGCTTTATCAGCATCTAAAAAGTTAAATGTTGTAGTTCTTTCTTCTCCTCGCATTTGATAGCCAGCTAGAACATAGCAACTATCATCGCCACACACACTGCTTAGAGGCATAGTTGTATATACTTCAAGAATTACCAATTTTGGCTTTTGCGTCTTTAAGGCTTCTTTAAGCATTTCGTATGACACTTTAATAGGCTGACATGCGCTTCCAAGCACATAAGAATACAAGTTATCATCTAAATAGGTGTATTCTGGAACATAAGAATATTGTGCGTTAGAAGAACCGAGTACTACAATATCCAATGTGTCTTCAGGCAAAGAATGAAAGCTATCTCCTCTATATACTTCTTTGTTTAAAAACATTGAATTTAGAAAATTATATATAACAAGAGTACAAAGTAATAATATTGCACCTTTGATGAATATTTGAATAAAAGATAAAAACTTTTTCATATTAAAACCACCTATATATAAAGTCTGTGGATTCAAAGCTTCCACCATATACGCCAAAAACCAAGAAGATAATTATCATTAATATATATACCGACCATCTAATAATAAACATCCATTTTTTGGTGTTAAATAATTTCAACAAATCAACGTTTGTCCTTAAGATATCAGTAATAATTACAGTAACTAGAACTATAATTAGCCATACAATTTCGTTGGCTGTTAAATTCGGAATCAAAACATCTGTTGGCTTGAATAGATTTTGAAACATTGTACCAATAGAAGCTACATCAGTTTCTCTAAAAATTAGCCATAAAAAAGAAACAACAATAAAATTGAATAAAATTCTAAATGGCTTTATAAAGCTAACTTTATTAATATTTGTTGCTTTTTCAAATAAGTCTTCAATAACTTGAATCAAACCATGCAAAAGTCCCCAAAGAAGATAGTTAAATTTAATCCCATGCCACAAGGCAGAAATGATAAAAACTATTACTAAATTAAGATACTTTCTAAATTGGCCTTTCCTATTTCCACCCAACGGGATATAAACATAGTCTTTAAGCCAAGATGATAATGAAATATGCCATCTTCTCCAAAAATCTTTCAAGTTATAAGATACATACGGACTATTGAAGTTTTTATTAATATGAAATCCCAATAATCTAGAAGTACCAATGGCGATATTTGAATATGAATCAAAATCTAAGTATATTTGGAAAGAATATAAGAAAATTCCAATCAATAAGGTTAAACCAGTTGTTTCTAATGTTAGAAAATTGCCTATAATTGATGCGATGTAATCGCAAAATACAATCTTTTCAAATATTCCATACATTAATTGGAAACCACCGTTTTTTCTGTCAACGTATTTCCAAGAAACATCGCTTTTTAATTCTTCCAAAAAATAATTAGATCTATTAATTGGCCCCGCTGTAATGCATGGAAAAAATAAAACGTAGTTTAAGTAGTATATTATGTTTTTTTCTATTTTTATATCATTTCTTCTAATATCGATTAGATAAGAAATTATTTTAAAAATATAAAATGAAATACCTAAAGGTGAAAATGATCCAATTGTTTTAAAAAATACTAAAATAACTACGAATACAATAGGAGAAACAATGATGGCCCATTTTTGTTTGATTAAATAAGAAAAAGTATATCCAATCAAAGATATTAATAAAGCCAATAATAAATGATTAATTCCAAAACTATATAGAAAAACAACATCTGCAACAAGTAATATGCAAGCCTTTACCATTTTTTTAAATGGTAAAGATGCAAAGAATATTACAAGAGCAAACAATATATAGTAAATTGTTGTTGCGTTTAATGCCGGAAAACTTGATGGCAATTCGAATAGGTTTGTTGGAATTTCAAAGTAATGCCCCAAAATTTCCATAAAACTAATCGATTTCCTTAATTATATAAACCGGTCTATGTTTTGTTTCCATGTACGTCTTAGCTAAATATTCGCCAAGTATGCCTGTAAATAGAAGTTGCATGCCACCCAATAGTGTAATAATGCAAATTAAACTTGGATATCCAGCTACCGGATCGCCAAAAGCAATAGCTTTAATTACGATAAATAGCATATATAAGAAGCCAAATGTTGATACAACAATACCTGTTATTGTCGCAATTCTAAGAGGTGCCGTTGTGAAACCAACAATTCCCTCAATTGCATATCCCACAAGTTTCCAGAAAGACCACTTAGTTTCACCAGCGACTCTTTCCACATTTTCGAATTCAATATATTTCGTTTTAAAGCCAACCCAAGCGAAGATTCCCTTTGAAAATCTATGATATTCTTTCATTGATAGAATAGAATCTACCATTTGTCTTGTCATAATACGATAGTCTCTTGCACCATCAACAATTTCAACTTCAATTAAACTGTTTATTAGTTTATAAAATTTTCTAGCAAAGAAAGATCTAATAGGTGGTTCGCCTTTTCTAGTTACTCTATATGTGGCGGCGCTATCGTACCCTTCTTCAGTAATAGCTTTTACCATTTCTGGTAACAAATATGGCGGATCTTGCAAATCTGTATCCATTAGTACAACATAATCGCCTTTAGATTCACTAAGACCAGCATACATGGCTGCTTCTTTGCCGAAGTTTCTAGAAAAAGAAACAACTTTAATTTTGGGATCTCTTTCTTTTAATTTTTTGCACTTTTCAAGTGTTTTGTCTTTTGACCCATCATCAACAAACAATATTTCATAATCTAAATCAATAGAAGGCAGATACTTGATTAATTCTTCATAAAAAAGTTCTACAGTTTCTTCTTCGTTATAACAAGGTGTTATAACACTTAATAATTTCTTATTTTTCATCTTGTTAACTCTTCTAGTGTTTATAAGTTACACAATAATATTGTAATATCTAGGGGCAAATAATGCTATTGCTGATTATTTAAAAGTTCTTATTTTTTATAGATACTTATTTTATTGTTAATGCGTTTTTGTTTTAGGACAAGCATAATGCTAAAATAAAAAGGTGAAAAAGATTTTTAATGGCAAAAACTGGTACTTACTTGGCTTTATTTTAATAGCAGGACTATTTATTTATATGACATACGTCACGCCTTTGGCTGGTGATGATTGGGGCTATGCAATCAATGGCATAAACAATAACCCTTTTGAAATGGCTATTAGTTTTTATTATTCTTGGTCAGGCAGATTTTTTAGTGAGTTATGGGGGTTTTTGATTGCCCCTAGAAAATGGCTGTGGAATATCATTAATCCACTACTATTTATAACAATCTACTTATGTGTATATAAACTTGGCGGTAGAAAACATAATCCATTATTAACCACTTTATTTATAGTTTGCGCAATGCTTAGCGTGAATGCTGCATTGCGTATGCAAACATATACATGGATTATGGGCACAACTTACGTAATTCCGTTATGTCTAAGTTTAATCTATTATTGTATATATGATTATGTTTTTTTTAATTCTTTAATTGAAACCAAACATAAGGCTATGATGATTTTATCAAATGTTTTGCTGTTTGTTATTGGCATGATGATGGAAAACATTGCCGCAACAATGATTGTTGGTATTGTTATTTTAATTATTTATGCGTGGTTTAACAAAAGGATCTTAATCAAATATCTTGTTCCTAATTTAATCGTATCTATTGTGGCGTTTATTTTGATGAGAGTTTCTCCAGGAAGTGCTTATAGATTAGCTAGAGATAGTGCTGATTGGGCGGCCATGGGTGTTTTTGAAAAGATTGCTTATGGATATCCATCTTTCATAGAACAATCTTTTTTGAACAATCGTTATATTATTGTTTTATTTTCAATTATATGCAGCGGTAATTTATTATTCAGTAAAGAAAAAGTACCATTATGGTATAAAATTGTTGGAATCTTAATTTTTGCGATTGGGTCAATTACTGTCTTTTCAAAAATAATATTAAGCTCACTAAGTTTTTTACACAGTTCTAATTCGATATATTCAATGGTATTTTGGCCCATATATATAATCAACGCTTTTATTGTGTTGTTCTTTAGTTTAAAGGATGATTATCATAAACAAAAGGCAATTTTCTTTTTAACTATCGGTGGAACAAGTGCTCTAGTTATGATTTTTTCACCATTGTATGGAGAAAGATCTAGCCTATATCTAGTCTACTATCTAATAATTGTGTCAATTCTAGTACTAAATAATATTAATTTTAATAAAAGGGCTAAGGCGGCATTATTTTTCTTGCTTCTAGCAATCACAGCATATAGAACAACTGACTTGATTAAAAGATATCGTTTAGTTCAAGAAATGAATTATACAAGAGAAACCGAGATTCAATATTACAAGGATCATCCTGATGTAGAAGAAGCTTGGTTTAAAAGATATCCAATTGATACTATTCACTCAATTGATATTGAATCTGATGATACTTATCATCTAGAAACCTTTAAAGCTTATTTTGATTTGCCTCAAGATGCAGACAAGATAATTTTCTATTATGATAATGGGGATTAAATAGCTTATATAAATAAATTTAGGAGAATTTTATGTCAAAAACTAAGAAAGAACCAAATAAAAAAATTGCAGTATTAATACCTTGTTATAATGAAGAACTTACTGTTGAAAAAACAGTTA
>CAVDDT010000053.1:0-8917 GCA_963607765.1 Paratractidigestivibacter sp.
TTATAGACACAAGCCTTCTTAGTTTCACTCCATATCCAGCCCTTGCCCATTTGATCTTCACAAGTAACTACACCATCATCTTTATTAGTATCTTTATAGACGATAGCGTAAATAGAGAACTTATCTGCTTTAAATGTAATAGAATTATCACTATTTAAAGTAACTGGAAGATTATCTACAATAGTTTGATCATCTTCATGATGAACTCTAATAATACGATATTCTCTAGAAATATGAGAATTTGTATTAATTAGAGAATCTTCTAGATTCATCTTGATGGTTATTGGAGTATCTGTATTATTGATATAAGTAGTTTCTTCATTGATTATCTTTAATAATTTAATAGAGTAAGCTGTTCCATAAGAATAACCATTTAAATTATTCTTAACTGTATCAATATCTTCCTTATAAGTATCAAGGTAACTTTCACCATATACTTCTAAGACAATAGAACCCTTATAGCCTTTTGAAATTAGTTCTTTTTCATTATCATTTAGTAATAAATTAGATAATTCCTCAACACTGTTTAGAATCTCTCCCTTAGGTGCCTTATATGAGATGGCATCTTTATTAATGTAACCTGTAATAGGAGAACTTGCCTCAGTTACTTTTAAAGTACCTAAGTTTTCAGTAATGATATAGTTATCAGCGTTATATTTATCTGAAGTAGTCATCTTATAAGTATTCAAAGATTGTCCAACATAAGTTTGACTACCAGTACTTCTAATCTTAGTTACTTCTCCTTCAATAAAGCCATCACCTTTTACTATTACTTCATTATTAGTTAAAGCAGTGCCATCATATTCTTTTTCATCACTACCAGTAGTAATAGTTATTCTTCTTTGAAGAATATTATATTGAACATTAGTTTCTACACCATAGTTACCTATGCCAATAATATCAACACCTACTACACCTGCATTAGTAGTATCATCGCTATACTCTAAACGATAGTCAACATCTTCTTTTAATAAGTAATTTAACTTACTATCATAGACAACAACTTTTTCTTCTTGTGTTTGTCCATTATATAAAACATCATCTACAGTATCTACTTTTACACCACCAATTTCAGTTGGCACAATATCTTTTGGAGTTATCTCTAGATAACCATCTTCTATTTCAAAATAGATATTACTATAGTTTCTATGATTGATGATAAAGCTATCTTCACTCAATCCCATATAATATGTACCAGCATCTATTCCTGAAACAACAGGATTAAGATAACTATCGTATTCAACGGTTATATCAGTTCCTTCTATACCTTCGATTGTATAGCCACCAATACTTTGCATATCGCCATTGTAAGTAACATGGTCATTTAGGCCTTTGACAGAAATCTTAATTTCTTCATCACTAGGAATGATTTTATAAGACTTAGTTATTGTTCCATAATAATCACCAACACCATAAATTGTTACTGTAATATTTCCAGAATTAACGAAATCATAGGTCGAATATTCAACAGTGTAATCAGTTCCTTCTTTTAAGGTTTCGTTGTTAATCTTAACAACAGGAACACATTTATGAATCTTGCCATCATATGATGCATCTTCGATTCCTGTAACGCTAGCTTCGTTTATTGATGTACCACCAATATGTAAAGTGCCCGGAATAGTTATGATGTCATAGTTATTTGTAACATCACCATATTTGGCAGTAATCTTTACTTCGTTTGAAGAAGTAATAGTACCAGTATAGTCGCCTTTTTCTACGCCACTTGCGCTAGCTGTTAATTTAGCTTCATCACCATTAGCTAATGAACCATTATATATATCGTATCCTTCTACAGTTTGCGTTTCTCCAGTGTATATAACAGAAGCACTCTTTCCTCTAAAAGTAATAGGTCGCTTAGTTACTTCAATTGTATAAGTGCTAGTAACATCTTCATAGTTTGGATTAACAGCCTTAGCAATAATCGTTCTTGTACCTACATTAGTTAAAGTAGGAACTGACTTATACCATCTTTCGCCATTAACTGAATAATAAATTGTAGTGCCACTAGTTAAAGAAGTAGCCTCTACTTTTAAAGCTTCGCCATCATATACTTTAGAAATATCATTAGTAATTAAACTCAAGTTAGTAGCTTTGTTGATAACCATGTAACCATCTTCTACTTCAACAGTGACATTACTATAATTCTTATGATTAATCTTAAATAAGCTTTCTGATAAGTTCATATAGTAAGTGCCAGAATTAGTTCCCTTTACCATAGCACTATCATCATCTATAAGATCTACAGTAATTCCTGTATCGACCTTAGAATAGCTTACTGAATATCCACTTAATGTATGTTCCTTACCTGTATAAGTAAATTCATAAGAGTTGCCAATAATACTTATAATTACTTCTTGTTCACTTGGATAAATAGTGAAAGTGCCAGGATAATATGTAACTTTATAGTTTCCTTGTAAGCTATCGCCACTTACTGTAATACGGTATGTACCCGCATCTTCTCCTTCTTCTCTTACAATATTGTAAGAAATAGTATCTTCATTAAGCACGCCTTCAAAAGAAGCGGTTAGTTTTGGATCATTCTCCTTATATGTCTTATTTAAGTTATCGGCTCTTACGCTAACTTTTCTAGGAGTGATTTCAATATTGTATTCTTCACTATATGCATCATTAAAACCATTAGCAGTTGCCTTTGCCTTAATAGTTAAAGTACCAACATCTTTAATAGAAGGAATCTCTTCACTATAATCCGACCAAGTTCCATCTTCTTTCTTATAAGAATAAGAAATTCTTGCATCACTTACATTAGAATGAGCCTTGCCATCAAGAATAGTACCATCATATTCTTTTGAAACAGAAAGGCCTAAGTCTGGTTCAACAGTCATGTCATCTTTGCCAGTAATTGTAAAGATGCCCGACTTAAACAATAGCTTGTAGTTGCCAATAACAACATTCTCTGTATTATCATTTAAATCAGTCACATTAATCTTATAAGTACCAGAAGTCTCACCTTTTTCTCTACTAACTTTTATATTATTCTTAATCAAATCAGTTGATTCGCCAGTTATCATTCCATCAATATTGACATTTAATTGAGGATCATCTTCACCAACCAACTTACTAGCATTTAAAGCAGTAATAGTAACTTCTTTTGGATCAACAGTGATGGTACCATATTCGATTTTAATATTATAGTTATCTTTATTAGTACCAGCTGTTAATTCATATGTAAACGTGTTTTCACTAGAACCAACTTCAGTTTGACTGCCAGTAACATTAAATGTCACCCCTTCTCCACTAGCGAAATTAGAGGCATAAGCACTATTATATGTACATTCTTGCCCACTATATGTGCAAGTCTTACTATTAGAATACAATGTTACATCTCTTTTAACTATTTCTACATCTTTGTTTATAACTTCGAAAGTAACATCATAGTTTTTGTTGTTGTTGGAAAATTCATTTGCTTGAAAACCCATCGTATAACTTCCAACATCTTTTTTAGAAACAATTTGTTTGCCACTAGATGGAGAATATACATAATCATCTTTTGTATAATCAACTGTGTTGCCATCTTTATCTACTGCACTAACAGTATATTGCAAAGTATGGTATCTACCATCATAAACTATTGTATCTTCTATGCCTTCAAAAGTAACGGTAATAGGTTTACTTGTGATAGTTAAAGTAAAAGGATCTGATTCAACACTTGCATAATTAGGGTTTACGCCCATTGCCTTAACTTTTATAGAACCAGCATCAGTAAGAGTTGGAATGTCTTCTGTATATTCACCCCATTCTCCTTTTTCTTCATCATATATTGAATATAAAAAGGTTGTGCCATCTTTATTACTAGAAACGGCAGCACTTAATGGTGTGCCATCATACTCTTTACTAGAACTTGTACCAGTCACGATTAAGCCATCAGCTTTTGTGATAGTTAGCTTGCCATTTTTAACCGCAACTACTTTATATCTACCAGTCTTATCAACTTTGCCAATATAATCTTCGCTTACTTCAACCTCGTATTCACCAGCTTCAGTCTCTGTACGCTTTATTTCGATAGGATCTTCAAATTGATAAACAGTGCTGTTTTGATAGCCCGCTACATAGTGTTCTTGCCCATCATAAGTAAAAGTACCATAAGTACCAGTTAAAGTAATTGCTAGACAATATTCAAACTTAACTGTAACTGTTTCTCCCTCTTTAGTAGTAACGGTTTGCGTACTATCACCTTTAGGTGTATAGGAATTTATCTCTGGGGCTGTTACTATGGCCTCTATTTCATTTGTTTCATAAGTTACTGTTTTTAGCTTATAACTGCCAATATAGCATTCAACTTGAATAGTTCTAGGCAAATATTCATAAGCTGCATAAAAATTAGTGTTACTAGTCAATGTGTAATTATTAAAGTCTACCTTATCACCACTACAACTAGAATCTGTATACCAGCCATTAAATTTATATGTTAAACCATCTACTATTTTTGTTTCATCTATAGTAGGTGCACTAACAGAAGAATTTATGTCTTGTGTGCTACTAGAAACTTGTTTAAAGCCAGTTGTACCAGGTATTTGTGCAAAGAAGTTAACTGTAGCTTTATTTTTAATACTTATTGAAGTCTTACAATAAATGTTATATGTTCCATCTTTATTTACTGTTATCTTGTAAGGGATAAAAGTTATTGATTCAAGTGTTGAAACATCATGTGATTTTGAATAGTTGCTTTTTAATACACCATATAAATAGCTTCCACTATCAAGTTTGCCATCACTATCTAATACACTATTCCAATCAAGCAATCTTTTTTGGGCATCATATACAGTATCAGTTAAACCATAGCTATTAATATAAACTGTTAATTGCGTTTGAATATAATTATCACCATCTGGATCATCATCAAAATTTGCTAATACATAAAGATTAGCTTCACTTTTAATATTTCCTTCTCCAGTAACAGTTACTTCATAATATTCATCAACCCAGCCAGAAAGAGTAAGAGCGGTATGTCTAATTATCGCAGTACCTGGATTAACACCAGTAACATACGCTAAAGGATATTGTTTTTTATCATAGTCATCACATTTTCTAACAGTCGCAATACTTTTATCAGAACTTTCCCAAGTGTCATTTAAACTTGAATTTTTAGGATTAATTTCTAGTTCTGACCCTACATCTATCGTTTTACTATAAACAATATGATGAGATTTTACTTCTGTATTAAAGTTAGCAGTCACTTTGCTTCCATCACTTAAAACTAGAGTAGCTGTAATATCAACATTGCCTTTACTTATTTCAGTAATAGTTGCATTTGCCCCATCTGTAGTCATATAAACAACATCTGGACTATTGTTTGTCCATTCTATATGGTCATACCCAACCATTTCAGGACTTATATTAGCGGTTAAAGTTAAACTCTTTTCATCATCAAAACCATTAATGTATAGTTCGCTTCTACTTGAACTAATTGAAAAAGTTTTAACCGTAACAGGATATGGGTCTGAAGTAATTTCTTTACCATTTAAATTAGTAGCTTTAACAGTTATATTAGCGGTTCCTTCTTTTAAAGCAGTAACAGTAGCTGTCTTGCCATTACTTGTTATAGAGACCACTTCTTCATTGTCACAAATCCATTCTATTTCTTGATAGCTAGAATGGCTTGGAACTGCTTCAACATTTAATTCCAAACTGTTTTTTTCACTATCAGCCCAAAGTATTCCATCACTATTAGATGTAATATTTAAACCATTCATTATCGTATCGCCATTATCGGTGATAGTAATGTTGGTAATATATTCATTTTCATTAGAATAGTCATGAGAAATAGAAAAAGATAATATCGCATCAACGCTTCCCTTATCAAATTCCATAGAGAAAACTTTGCTGGTGTCTCCACCTTTGGAAAGAGTATATGATTCAGATTCTGATTCACCATCTAAATTAGTGACAGTTATATTAAAAATTGACTTAAAAGAATCACTATGACTATTAATGTATTCATCTTTTAAAAGAATACTAAAATCGGTACGACTTTTTACAGTAAGTGTGCCATTAAAAGAATCACTTGTTTGATCAATTTCTTTTATATCAAGTTTAGTAGTATCTCCCCATTTAATATAGTCCCATGTTTTATTAGCACTATTAAGCTCAAATACTACATCATAATCATCAGCTTTACTAACAACTGGTGATAATGTTATTATCATAAACACTGATAATACAGCGCTTATTATCTTCTTTCCTATTTTCATATGCCCTAACTCCTATCGCATTTTTCCATCTATAATTTTACTTTAAAACTGATTATTTAAATTATTGATTTTGAACAAAGCAAGCCAATTTGGGCATTTTTATGAATGTTGTTATATTTTGCTAAACATCGTTATATTTTGCCAATTCATTGGGAAGCCCATGTATTCAAAAAGATGTTCCAATTTTAGATTTGTATCATATTTATTGTAAGCATCAAAAATACGAACTAGATGTTTTTTGAATTGCAAAAAGTCTTTTTTTGGAAGCAAATAACGAAAAGCAATAACCACTCCAAATAAATCATTTTTCCCACATGCATATTTTGACCCTTTTTTGGAAATTCCTAATTTTTTATGTATTAAAGTACGATAAGAAAAAAGTCTTTCGTTATGTGCACAAACATTTCTATAAAGTGTCAATACTCTCAAATACTTTATCATTTCATTTTTCTTAACATTTCCAAAGTCTCTACATATTGTTCCTTGCATTTTTTGAGGCAAGTATTCAAACATTTTTGATGTTTGTCCAAAAGTAAGAGCGTTTAAAACAACCCATAGAGGAACATTATGATATTTATTTCTTTGATAGACAAGATATTTATGGTCTTTATTTTCACACGCCATTCCATTAAGTGTTTTAATCAATCTAAATATTCCATCTTTATTTTTTGAAAAATTATCATAATTGTTATAATCGAGATATTTTTCTTGTCCTTCACCATGCAGCATGCAAAAGTTATATGAGATTGACGAACGAATTTTTCTTTCTACACGACATAAATATTTGAAGAAAATACCACGCATTTCCTCATCTAATTCATAAAGAGCAATGATATCTTCAAAGCTTGAATTACGCACATATTTTCGAGTATGAGCATCAATAAAAGGATGCTTATATCCACCTATTAATGCATAATATCCAATATTTCTAAGTGATTCCTCTGCAAATGCAACATTATTGATAATTAAATTTTTTCGCATTTAAGTTTTTCAATTTGGCTTGAATATGTAATAAATGGCTTTCTCATATACTTAATTTTAAAATATATTGCATAAAAAAAGAGGGGCCTTAGCACCCTCTTTCGATTATGGGCTTCACAAGTATCCATAATCTGATCAATATCTATAATATAGCCAATATATATTAGAAAGTCAATTCTATTTTAATTAGTAAATAACTATTCAAATTAGTTCAAATTTGATATATTTTTTATTTAATATATGTATAATTTAAATAAAGAGGTACAAACAATGATTGAACTTAAAACAAATAATTTAAAGAAGATTAGAGATGTTAATCCATGTCTAGTTAGTTACAACATTGAGTTTGCGGAAGTGACTGGTGGTACTTTCTGGAAAGAATATACCAAGGATCAAATTTCGGGCAAAGAGCCTTTTAAAGTAAGTGGCGATGCCAACGACTTACAAAAGGCAATGGGAGAGCTTATGCAAGTATATCCTCCAGTTGATTTAACTAACGCTAGAGTTAGAAAACTAGCTAAAGCACTAGGACAATGTTGGATTAGAGTATCAGGCACTTGGGCTACTAAAACTTATTATGACTTTGATGGCAAAACAAATGGTGTTCCACCATTTGGCTATCAAAATGTATTAACCAAGAAACAATGGCTTAGTGTATTAGATTTTGTTAAGGCAGTTAATGGAAAACTATTGATTTCGCTAGCTAATTGTCAAGGCCTACATAGTGCAAATGAGCCATGGAATCCATCAGAAGCAGAAAAGATTTTCTCTTTAAGTAAAGAATATGGTGTTCCAATTATGGCGGCTGAATTCGCTAATGAGCCAAACATGTTGCAAGTAACAGGCTTCCCACAAGGATATACGGCAAAAGATTATCGAAGAGACCAGGACTTATTCTATGCTTGGGTAAGGGAAAACTATCCTGAATGTAAGCTAGTTGGACCATGTAATACTGCTGGAACCGGTGATAATAAGGAAAGTGGCGGCGGCCTTGAAAAAGTTATGGGCTACACTTGTTCTTGTGAAGAATTGATGGAAGGTACAAAACAACCTATCGATATATATAGTTACCATTGTTACAATGGCTGTTCAGAAAGACTAGCAATGCTTCTTCCTAAAGGCCATTGGCAAGCAAGTGAGGCAACAAGCGAGCCATATCTATCAGTAATATCTAATGCTTGTTTATCTAATATTCCATATAGAGATAAGTATTGCCCAAATGGTGAGATGTGGGTTACTGAAGCCGGTGATGCTGGTGGAGGTGGAGACACTTGGGCTTCTACTTACCTTGATGTTATTAGAAACATCAATGAACACGCCCACTTTTCTAAGCTTACAAATGGTGTAATCTTCCACAATACATTATGCAGTAGTGATTATGGTTATTTACATCGTGAAGACTTTATTCCTCGTCCTAATTACTTTGGCGTACTACTTTGGAATAAGCTAATGGGAAGCGAAGTTTATGAAACAAATGAAGAAATCAAATTAGGTGCTCATGTCTTTGCTCATAATAGAAAAGATGGCAAGTCCGGATATGCATATGTTGTGATTAATAATGACTTAGAAAATTCTAGCGAAGTAAATCTTCCAGAAAACACAGAATGCTATATCTTAGCTCCTAAAGATGATATTAGATCTTCTATTATGACTTTAAATGGCAATGATTTAGTATTAAAAGAAAATGATGAACTTCCAAGTCTAGATCCAGTAATCAAGTCTGGTAC
>CAVDDT010000054.1:0-8438 GCA_963607765.1 Paratractidigestivibacter sp.
GTCAGAGTCTAAGAAAGCTTGTGTATATAAAGTTAGTAATACCTATGCTAAATAATTTTTAGATTATATTGAAATTATTGCTTTTGGTGTTGAATTAAAAGATAAGCGGCTTCTATTGATGAAAAATTTTAATAGTAGCCGCTTATCTGAATAATTATAATTTAATAAGCTTGTTATAAGAGAAGTCTAAAATCCTCTTTTTTCTTTCAACTAAGATTGTTTTATAAAAATCTTTTTGTAGTTGCGTGATAAATGGTGTTTCGTCTATAATCATTGAAATTGAATCGATGTTAATTTTAGGCAATATTTCCAATAATGCTTTATTGCAGTTTTTATTTTCTAAAGATGAAATAAAATTGAAATAATTAATTTTCTTGTTGTTTAGTTTGATGCTAGAAAGCGGCCTTTCATAGATCCTTGATTCTAACGCAACATGATCTTCTAATATTTCTTGCATTATTTTTTCATCTGCTTGTGGGAACAAACAACTGCCACAATCATAAATTGGCGCAATAGAAATATCGTCTGTTAGAGGATTGTATAGAAATCCCCAGTTTCCGTTATGTCTATCCCAATTTCCGATTAGTGCATCTACGATAAACATATTCCAAAACCAGTTGCTCAATAAAATTGGATCTATTGCGGATTGTTCTTCGATTGCTTTTTCGATATCATCTAATTCTGTTCCGTATCCGCTATGAGCGGAGTCAATTATGGTGTTCTTAAGAGAAGCAAAGTCTTGTAAAATTAGCCCATTACTTGCGAAGTCTTTGCAAGCTACGACAATTTTTTGTTTCTTGTCTTTGGTATAAATGCCTAACAAAGTTTTTTGTACCGGAATTCCAACACTTTCAAATATATGACAGCCAATATATTCGGATATACAGCTGTTCGCATAGCTTATGTTTTTGTTTATTGATGGAAGTGCCGGAAATTTTAACATGTAAATTTCATTGTTATATATAACCGAAATCTTGCTTCCATTAGCACCTGCATACGTTTTGTTTCTAATAGTACAATTAGTAAAGTCAATCATGCTTAAATTCCTTTCTTCATTCGTAAGTATTTTTCTCTTAAATACCAGGCTGCTTCGCTAGATATTTCTTGTTCAACTTCAGCCGAATTAATGTCAGCATTTAGTTCACACCAATTTAGATCCCAGTTCATATCTTTTTGGTCTTTATCAAATAGTTCCCACGAATCAATCATTTGTTTAATTGAATCTTTTAAATACTCTGGCAAATCATATTCAAGGTATTCTTTGTTGGTTGGAAGTCCTGCTTCATCATTGTTTTTGTCTTCTAGGGACATAATAAATTCCATGGAACAATTAAGGGCGTTGGCTAATTTTTGTATTGTTAAAGCTGAGCATTTTTGTAAAGAGCTTTTGCCTGAACAAATATCCATAATTGTTGTCTTTGGAATGCCGCTTGTTTTTGATAAATTGTATTTTGTTATATTTTCTTTATCTAGATAATCTTGTAATGTCATATTATTTTCTCAAGATAATTATATCGGCATACCGACCTTTATTCAATGCGTACATACGAAGATTTATGCGTTTTTAATGAAAATTACACGGGGATACATGCGGATTTTGAATATATTTATATGGTGATTTGTGCAACAAAACCCATAGCAAAGAGTTCCTATCTAACTACTATAGTAGTTCCCCCATATAGACAGGCAAATGAATAATTCCATCTTTTTCCATTACGTCTTTTGTATAGAGAATATATGATTTTCCTATGATAGAAGAATATTTTTTCTTAAATTTGTTTAAAGAAGAATGTGAATTATAATTTCCTGATTTTACTTCTATTGGACAAATCTTTTTTTCTTGGCCTATTAAAAAATCAATTTCCATATGATTTTCTCGATTAATATTGTCACATCTTGAATAGAAATATAGTCTTTCTCTTTTATGCCTTAGCATTTGGGCAACAACATTTTCCATAAGCATGCCTTCATTTATATTTAATTTATCTAATAAAATCGCACGATATAGCTCGTTTTCGGTAAACTTTTGATTTCTAAAAGCGTGTGTAACCAAAAGTCCTGTATCGGCCATGTAGCATTTTTGTGTTGTATTATCCATGTTTAGCGCAAGGCCAATATTAGGATCTGTTGAATTAAAACAAGTGTTGACTATCATTGCTTCATTTAGCCAAACAAAGGAATCCTCATATGTTCTAAATCTAGCTTGCTTGCCTAAAGAAGAAAGTTTATATTTCTTTTCTTTTTTAGAAAGTTGTCCTGGTATATTATCAAATACTGAATAAACTTTATCTTCATAACCGTAGGCGAATTTAGCTACATCTTCTCGATATAAGTTTAGGATTCTTCGTTTAGCGTTATCTGATACCTGAAAGTTTTTTTCCTTAATATAAGCTAGCACCGATTGTGGCATACCTCCAACTAAAATGTATTGTCTAAATTGATTCATTATTTTTCTATGCAGCGCTTGTCCAAGTGGTGTTTTTGTTTCATAACATTTTCTTATAATTGGATAAGTTGCTTCATCTTCTAAAGCCCACAAAAATTCTTCAAAATCCAATGGTTGTAACTCTAAATGATCTTCTTCTGAAGGAATTATAATATCTTGGACATTTTTCTTGAGCCTAATAAGGGAACCCGTCTCCAAATAATCGTATCTTCCGTCCTTTACTAAATATTTAATTAGTTGTCTTGCTTTTGGAAATTGTTGAACTTCATCAAATATAATCAATGAATTGCGTTTATATAGAATTGTAGAAAAATAGGCAGCTAATTTGGCAAAGAAAAGATCTAAATCAGAAGATTCATTTTCGAATAAATTTAATACTTCTTTTGAAACGTTCCCAAAGTCAATAATTATATAGCTTTTGTATTCGTTTTTAGCGAACTGTTCAGCTATATAACTTTTTCCAACACGTCTAGCGCCGTCAATCATTAAAGCGCTTGTTCCTTTAGAGACTTCTTTCCAATTTAATAGTTCATCATAGATTTTCCTTTTTAACATCTTGTTTTCCTCAAACACCTTTAATATAAGCATATTTTAATTTTTATTGCACGAAAAAGCAAACTTATATAGTAATAGTTTGCACAAAAAAGCAAACATTAAAATGCTTAATTTGCACAAAAAAGCAAACTCTATTGCTTTAAATATCATAAAACTTGTAATATAAGCACATAATAACATCATAAAACTTGTAAGTGTTGATTAAAAAAACATCATAAAACTTGTAATATACAAGTATGAATAATTCAAAATATGGTTTAAAAAGACTTAAAGAAGAGGAATTAGAAATTTTCTAGATATTCATTTTAAGAAATACATTTATATTGATTTAGTGAAGGATAATAGATCTTGTGCGTTCTTTAAGAGTAATGTCGATCCAAAAGACCATCTCCAATATATAGAAGCAGAATTTGGTATAAAGGCTGGTAAAGACTGTCCAATAGTTTTTGATGAAGACAAAACTGTTTGCCTATTTTAACTTCTTTAAAATACTATTGCCAAGATTATAATGACATTCCCGTTATTGTTACAGGTTCTTTAGTTCGTTTAAGCTTAAATAGGTCTAAGGAAAAAGATTCATTATTGTATCCTGTTGGCAAAATCAATAGTTTAAACTTATATCCATTGAATTTTGAAGAGTATTTATTAAATTCCAATAGTTTTCTATTAGAAAGAATAAGGGATGCCTATAAGAATAAGACTTCTTTGCTTGATTATGAACATGAATTGGCTATGGATTGCTTACATGAATTCTTAGCAATAGGTGGTATGCCTGAGGTTGTTGATACTTTTATTAAAGAAAAGTCTTATGTTGATGCCACTGATGTTTTAAAGGAAATATATGATAATTATTTGGCTGATATGGAACTTTATAACGTATCAGATACGCAAATCTTACGTACTAGAAACATTTATTTAAATATATTTTCACAGCTAAATAAGGAAAATAAGAATTTTAAGATTACGCAAATTGAAAAAGGAAAAAGCAATAGAGATTATTTTGGTAGCTACAAGTGGCTGGATTTAAGTCACATAGTGTATCATTGCAAGAATTTAAGTGGAAAGGTTAATGTTCCCCTACGTATAGATAATGATGGTTTGTTTAGACTTTATTTAGCTGATGAGGGTATGTTTGCGTATCAATCTAAAACAAAACAATCAGATTTTTTTGTGAAGAACAATAGAAATACTTTATCTGGTGTATTTTATGAATCTTATGTAGCAGATGAATTTAGATGTAATGAAATACCTTTATATTATTGGACTGGTAAGCAAGGCCATGAATTTGAGTTTGTTGTAGAGAATAATTCTGGATTAATCGCGATTGATGTTAAAAAGAATAAAGGGAAGCTTAATTCTTTGGATGATTTTAGAAACAATAATGGTAAGAATTTGGTTATTAAGATTTCTTCTAATAATTATGGATATGACAAAGAAAATGATGTTTTAACTATTCCTTTATATATGACTTTCTTGTTAGCGAAGGATTTGGCTAATAATGAAGTCCTAATATAATCAAGATTGCAATAACAGTTTTTGGAAAACCGTTAAATTTTGACCTTAAATTTTATGGAAAACCGTAAATTTTAGAGCGATATTTTTATGGAAAACCGTTAATTTGTTATATCATACATATAGAGGAACTAATGATATGTATAGAAAAATTGAGGAATATATTAAAGAATATTTACTTTCTGATAATAAGCGTATTCTTTGTGTGGATGGGGCGAGACAAATTGGAAAGACTTATATAATTTCTAAGGTTATCCATGAACTTTATAAAAATTGTATTGAATTAAATTTTGACGAAGATAATAGAAATGATAAGCAATATGCCGATATAAAAAATACTGAGGAGTTTTATATACAACTTAGTATAAAATATGGAAACATGATGGGTGATTCAAATGATACAATCATCTTCTTTGATGAAATTCAAATCTATCCTCAGTTTTTTTCAATGTTGAAACAGTTTTCAAAAGAAAATAAATTTAAATATATATGTTCTGGCTCACTTTTAGGATTGGCTTTACAAGATGGCAAAAATGGTTTGACTCCAATGGGATCGATTTCCAAAAAGCATATGTACCCAATGGATTTTGAAGAGTTCTTGCTTGCGAATGGAGTTGGAAAAAATGTGATTGATTATCTAAGGGATTGTTATGCCAATAAGCAAACGATTAAAGAAAGCG
Source organism: Paratractidigestivibacter sp. (assembly GCA_963607765.1). GTDB lineage: Bacteria > Bacillota_I > Bacilli_A > Erysipelotrichales > Erysipelotrichaceae > Colivicinus. The sequence continues at coordinate 5,194 of CAVDDT010000054.1, forward strand.
TGCATAATTCAATCATGAATTATTTTCTATCTTATTTGTATGTTGGAGGTTTACCGGCTGCAGTAAAAGAATATGTTGATTCTAAAAATATAATGAAGATAAAAGAAATACAAGGTGATATTTATTCTTTTTATGGGCAAGATGCATCAAGGTATGATTTTGAGAATAAGTTAAATATTAAAAGAGTATATGAATCTTTGCTTTCAAACATTGATAATAAGGTAAAACGTGTACAGTTTACAGAAATTCAAGATAAAGAGAATGCTCGTTATGTAACTTATAAGAATGAATTTGAGTATTTGATTAATTCAGGAATTGCTTTGGATTGCAAAGCACTTAGTGAGCCTAAGTTTCCTCTTGTTCAATCAACAACCAAAAACTTGTTTAAGTTATATTTTAATGATGTTGGAATATTAACTTATCTTTTATATAAAAATAATATTAATGCGATATTAAAAAATAAAACTGGAGTTAATTTAGGTGCTGTATATGAAACGGTTGTAGCACAAGAACTAAGAGCTCATGGTTATGATTTGTTTTATTATGATCGAAAAAAAGTTGGCGAAGTAGATTTTTTGGTTGATGATTATGATAACTTGTGTGTTTTGCCAATAGAGATAAAATCGGGCAAGGAGGGTTATTCATATAGAGCTATGCCCAAACTTGTGGAAACGGAAAATTATCGTATTCAAAAGGGAATTATTTTATCAAACAACAGTGAAACAAAAGTGGACGGTAAAATAATCTACATGCCTATTTACAACATTATGTTTATTTAAATTAAACATTTTACATATGCTTAAGAGCAGGCTTTATTTAATTTATAATAATTGGGTGTTGATTCAATGGTGAATAAAAGAAAGATAGGTGAAATAAATGATTCCAAAATGCAAATATGATGAAGTAATAAAGTATTATCAATCTTCAAAGCGCGATACAAAAGCTGATTATGAAAATCTTCTAGAAAATTTTAGTGTTTTATTTGCCTACAATTCTGGTGTTATAGAAAATAATAAAATTACCTATCACGATACTAGGGAGATTTTCAATAATGGAAAGGTAATAAATTTTACCGGAGATTTAAAGACATTGTATGAAATTAGTAATCAAAAAGATTGTTTTGATTATTTACTAGATAGAGTACTAGAGAAGGCTAAACTAAGCGATGTATGTATAAAAAAGATTCATAAAATTTTAACCAAGGGTACTTATGATGAAAGAAGATATACAGTTAATAACGAAAGACCTGGTGAATATAAGAAACACGATTATATTACTGGCATTAATGAAGTTGGTTCTTCTGTCTATGATGTAGAAGATGACATTAATAATTTATTGGATAAGGTTAATTCAGCTGTTGTTAATGATAATGAAGACGTTATTAAGGTTGCGGTATATGCCCATAATGTCTTTGAACAAATTCATCCTTTTGCGGATGGCAATGGCAGAGTTGGCAGAGTGTTGGCTAACTATTTATTAATGATAAATGATCTTCCTCCTATCATTATCTACGATGAGGATAAAAAGTATTATTATGAGTCTTTAGAAAAGTTTGATACTAAGGGCGAGATGGATTCTATGGTTGAGTTTTTTAAATATGAAATGGAGAAAACTTGGCAAAAGACTCTAGAAAGAAATAAGAAATAAAAGTAACCTCGATTAACATTGCCAGTTTTGACAATGGTGGGCAATGTTAGAGAATGTTTATTGAGACTAAGTCGTATTTAAAAAGAAATGTATTGTTTGATTTTGACCTTAGTAAACTATTCGACAAAACTGTAGAATTCTACAAAAAAAGAGACTAAATTGCTCAAATATTGTAAAATATAATCGACAAAAGTGTAGAATTCTACAAAAAAGGAGATTATATGATAGAAAGAAGCAAGTATCTCAACAAATTAATAAGCAACCGTAATAATGGTTTCCCTAAGGTTATTACTGGGTGTAGACGTTGTGGAAAATCTTTTTTAGTGAAAGAAATATTTAGAGATTATCTTATTAATAACGGTTTACCTGTAGATAATTTCCTTTCATTAGAACTTGATGATGATAGAAATATAAAATATCGAGATCCTATTTATTTAGCTGAATATGTAAGAGAATATTGTGCTAACAAGGACGATTGTGTTGTGTTTATGGATGAGATCCAAATGGTATATACAATTGTTAATCCTAATTTAACGGATGGGAAGCATGTTTTGGCTAAAAAAGGTGATACTGAAACAGTTTCTTTTGTAAGCGTTATTTTAGGCCTATCTAGAGAAAAGAATATTGATTTGTACGTTTCTGGTTCCAATTCGAAGATGTTGTCTACAGATATAATCACTGAATTTAGAGATAAGGCGGTAAACATTGAATTGCTTCCTCTTTCTTTTGAAGAGTTCTATGGATATAGAGGCGGTTCTAAGATAGAAGCACTCTACGAATACATGCAATATGGTGGTATGCCACTAGCTGTGTTGAAAGATGAGGGCGAGAAGAAAATTTATTTAAGGAATCTTTTTGAGACAACTTATTTTAGAGATATTATTGAAAGAAATAATTTGAGGAAAAGCAGTAGTCTTGATGAGCTTTGCAATATTATTGCGCAGGGGACAGGCCAATTGTTAAATGTTGAAAAAATAGTTAATACATATAAGAGTGTAAAACACGAGAGTATAAGCAAGGAAACAATTGAGCAATATATTACTTACTTCATTGAGTCTTTTCTTTTAAAGGAAGCGAAACGTTTTGATTTAAAGGGCAGAAAAGAAATTGGTGCGCTTAGAAAGTATTATTTTATCGATACAGGGCTTAGAAATGCGAGACTTAATTTTGCGTTTCCAGATGAGGGCCAGATGTTAGAAAACATAATATATAACGAACTTATTTATAATGAGTATTCCGTGAATGTAGGCACTTTTGATGATATTTCTAAGGATTTAGATGGCAAGTCTATTAGAACTACTAATGAGGTTGATTTTTACGCAAGAAAGTCTAATCATCAATACTATATACAGGTTAGTGAAGATATTAGTGATGCTAAGACAAAGGCGAGGGAATATAGACCTTATCTAATGTTGAATGATGAAATTAAGAAGATTATTGTTATTGCTAAGCCGATTAATGAATGCTTAGATGAAAATGGTTTTACTATAATTGGAGCTTGTGATTTTATGCTTAGGTTTATTAAGTAAAATATACTAACTATTATTACTTATCTAAATGTCAAAAAAATATGAGATAAAGATAAGTAATAATTTTTT
>CAVDDT010000055.1:0-7173 GCA_963607765.1 Paratractidigestivibacter sp.
TTTTGATTCGAGTGGTGGCTGGCATGATGCCGGAGACTATGGAAAGTATCTAGTTACAACCAATAAAGTCATTGCGGATTTATTATTTTCGTATAAGTATGGCGATAATCAAAGTGAAGAATTGTTATCAGAAATTAGATATGGTCTAGATTTTGTGATGAAGCTTCAAGCAAGTAATGGATCAGTCTACAACAAAATAGTTACACAAAACTTTGCAGATTTTATATCACCCGAATATGATGATGCTCAAACTTATGCACTATATCCTTGGACATTAACGACTTCTTCTTTTGCAGGAATTACAGGGATTGCGTATGAAGTGTTTAAGGATATTGATGAAGAATATGCCAATAAGTGTTTAGAAGCTTTTAATAAAGCGATAGATTATTTATACAACAACCAAAGCGCTTATAATCCAATTAATCCAGACGAGTTTAATGTTGGAACATATTATGATGAAGATGAGTCCGATGAAAGATTATTTGCCTATAGTGTGGCTTACAGTATTACTAAAGATGAAAAATATTTAAGTTTGATCAATGATTTATTTAATAATGGCATTGGTGGCAATTTAACAGCTAATTGTAAGGCTTATGCCTATGTTACGCTGTTGGATAGCTTAGATATGGAAAGCAATCTTTATCAAACGGTTAAAGATGCTTTTACTGCAGAATGCGATAGCGCTGCAGATAGCATCAAATCTAATATGTATGCTTATCCTATGTCAACATACATGTGGGGATCTAACCAACATACATGCGACACAATTAATGAACTGCTATTAGGGGCTAGATTTTTAAGAGATGAAAGATATTTAAAAAGAGCCAGTGAATCTATTGGCTACATACTAGGCATGAATACTTTAAATATGTCTTTTGTCTATGGCTATGGATATAACTATCCTAGTACTATTCATAGTAGATTGGCTTATAGTAAGGGTGTAAATATAATTAAAGGTGCATTAGTTAATGGCGTTAGCCAATATTTAACCGATGGTATAATAGGAAATTACTTTGACGATAACAGTCCAATCGCTACACGTTTTGTAGACAACAGCGATAGTTATTCAAATGTAGAACCAGCAATAAATTATAATTCAGCACTAGTATTGTCATTATCTTTACTAGACTATGCGAATAATAATCAACTTAAATAGTATAATTAAGACATGGCAAAATTAACGGTTATAGTAGCTATATACAATGTAGAAAACTATTTAAGAAAATGTTTAGATTCCCTAAAGAAACAAACTAGTGATGATTATGAGGTATGGTGTGTTAATGATGGATCTAAAGACAACAGTAGAAACATTATCTTAGAATATCTAGATGATGATAAATTTAAATTGCTTGACAAAGAAAATGGCGGTTTATCTGATGCCCGTAACTTTGGGCTTGAAAGATGTGATAGCGAATACATTTCTTTTGTGGATGGCGATGACTTTGTATCCTATGACTATGTAGAAACCATCATTAAAAACATGGACAACGGCTTAGACATGCTGGTGTTTAATTATAATCAATATTATTTAGCTAATAATAGTGTTGAAAAGATGAATATGAATATTGATGCTGGAGTCTATTCTTTAAAAGATAAAAAAGAGCTTTTGGCTTATACTCCTAATGCAGCTTGGAATAAAGCTTATAAAACATCTTTGTTTAAAGATAATAACATTATTTATCCATTTGGATATAGGCATCAAGATATGGGAACTACTCCTAAATTATTATTAAAGGCCAATAAGATAGGCTATATTAATGATGCTTTATATAATTATCTAATAGATAGACCAAATAATATCACTGCTCAAATTGATAATAAACTATATCACATTATTGATATGGCTAAAGAAGTGATGGATTATTATAAAAAAGAGAATGTCTTTAATGAATATATCAATGAATTTGAATATTTAGTAAAGAGAAACTTTATTCAATCATTAAGAAAGAGCATGAAGCTTAAAGATAAAAAGTTTGTCTATAAGTTTATTGATGATATCTTTGATGTAGAAAAAGAATATTTTAAAGATAGTAAACGTACATACAATTTAGTTGAAGAAAACGGTGATGAAGTATACCTATCTAGATTCAAATGTAAGATGTACTATCTATTGAAGCAAATAAAGGGTTAAAATTATTTTATGAGTACAATTTTTATAACGGGTGCAGCTGGGTTTATTGGATCTAGCACAAGTGAGAGACTATTAAAAGATGGATACGATATTGTGGGAATTGATAATTTTTGTGATTTCTATGATGTATCTTTAAAAAAGAAAAATGTTGAAATAGTAAAGAAAGTAGCTTTAGAAACCGGAAGAAACTACAAGCTAATTGAAGGCGACATTAGAGATAAAGATATCTTAAATAAGATATTTGATGAAAGCGAAATAGATGCTTGCATACATTTTGCGGCTATGGCAGGAGTAAGACCTTCAATTGAAAATCCTTCTTATTATGTAGATGTAAATATTAAAGGACTAGTTAATGTTTTAGATACCTTGAGAGAACATAATGTCTTAAAGATGGTATTTATTTCTAGTTCCTCTGTTTATGGTAACAATAAGAAAGTTCCTTTTTCGGAAAAAGATAATGTTGATAATCCAATTAGTCCATACGCAGCTACTAAAAAAAGTGGTGAATTAATTTGTTATACATACCATAGTTTATTTAATATGGACATTGATTGTCTTAGATATTTTACAGTCTATGGTCCTAGACAACGTCCTGATTTAGCTATAAATAAATTCACTAGACTAATGCTTAATGATGAAGAGATTCCAATGTTTGGTGATGGAACTACAGCTAGAGATTATACTTTTATTGACGACATTGTACATGGCACAGTGTTATCTTTAAACCATGTTTTAAATAACAAAGATGTTTATGATATCTTTAACCTTGGTGGTTCTAATCCAATTAGTTTAATCGATTTAATCAATTTAATTGGCAAGACATTAAATGTAGAACCAAAGATTAAACAATTGCCCATGCAAGCAGGCGATGTGAATATTACATATAGCGATTTCTCTCACGCCAAAGAAGTATTGAATTATAATCCAAATGTTAAAATTGAAGAAGGCATTAAAAGATTTGTTGAGTGGTACAAGAATGAAAGATAAAGTTAGTGTTGTTGTACCGGTCTATAATGTAGAAAAATATATTCGCAAATGTCTAGAATCATTGATTAATCAAGATTACGATAATTACGATGTTTTGGTTGTGAATGATGGCTCACCTTATAATGAACAAGCAATTATTGATGAGTATGCAAAGAAGTATCCAAAGATAATTAAAAGTATTGTAAAGGAAAATGGTGGCTATGGCAGTGTTTTACAATTGGCTTTTGAAATAAGTGACAGTGAATATATTTTGGTATGCGATCCAGATGATTATCTATCAAGTGATGCGATTAGCACTTTAATAAATTATAAAAATGAAACAAATGCTGATTTAGTAGTAGGAGCAAAGCATCTAGTGTATGAAGATAGTAGCGAAGAAACTTACGATCCTTCTTTTAATAGTGAATTTGGTAAATTAATTGATAAGAAAGTATATACAAAAGGTGAGAGAGACTATGAAATGTTATATTTTCTAGAACCATCGCCTCATGCGAAGCTATATAGAAGAGATATTGTAAAGAAGATTGTTTTTCCAACTAAAGTAAGTTATACAGATAATCTTCTCTATTTTTATACTTTAAATAACGTAAATACTGTAACTTATTGTGAAAAAGCTGTAAGTTATTACTTAATTAATAGAACCGGTAATACTAGAACTGATTTAAAACCAACAATAATTGATAGTTGGGTTAAAGTATTTAATTCTATCATGGAACAAGTTTCAAATGCCTTGCCTATTTTTTACTATCGTATGTTTGAATCTTTCTATTCTATTTACTATAAGATAGATAATATTGCTGGTGATGAAAAAGTTAAACTAGCAAAATATGATGTTTTATATTCTTTTTTAGAAAAACTAATTCCATATAGGGATTCTATTTTGGGAATTAATAAGAGATATCAAAATGATTCTAATATTATTTTTAAACAAAAAAGTGATTTATTAGATAAAGATAAATCTAGAAAAGCCTATGATAATTTGGTTGATAAAAGACTACATGGCTCTTTTAAGTCTAATTTAAAAAATGCAGTCATTAACAATAAACTACTATCTAAGGTATATGATGTATATCATTTTCATGCGAAATATTATAAGACTAGAAATGATGAAAAGATAATAATGAACGATAAGTGCTCGTGTAAACCTTTATTTAATGATGATAAAGTTCATTTCTTTGGCTATTATGATAAGTCATGTGTATTTGATGGCAAAAGTTTAAGCCATAGATTAGATAAAGATAACTTTGATTATAGTCAAACAGTAGATATTTTGGTTAATGATAAAGTGGTATCTAGTTCAAAAGCTTGGAACTTCCAACAAGGTTCAATGAGCTCTTGGATAGATGAAAAGCATATCATTCACAATGATTTTGATGGCAAAAAATATATTAGTAAGATTGTTGATATTGATACTTTAGAATCTAAAATAATTGATTTCCCTATCTATTCTTTAAGTAAGGATAAAAGATTTGCGCTTAGTTTAAATTTCTCAAGACTGGCTAAACTTAGAAAAGACTATGGATATTTTAACCTACCATATGATAAGCTTCCTGATAATAAAAACGATGGTATTTATTATGTTGATATATTAAACAATACATTTTCTTTATGGCTAACTTTAGAAGAAATCATCAATTTTAAAACTAAAGATAACATGATTGGCGCCACACATAAAGTTAATCATATTGATATCTCACCCAATAGTGATAAAGCCATCTTCTTACATAGATGGTTTGTTGGCAAAACTAAATATACTAGATTATTGTGTGTAGATATTAAAACTAAAAAGTTAAGTTTGTTAGCTGACAATGATATGGTTTCACACATGTGCTGGTACGATAATGATAATGTGTTTGGTTTCTTAAAAGGAAACAATAATAAAGATGGCTATTTCTTTATTGATATGAATGGCAATCAAAAACAAATCGTTAACCAATATCTAGTAGATGATGGCCATCCGACAGTTATTAATTCAAGATATATCGTAACTGATTCTTATCCTGATTATACTTGCAAGTCTAAGCTATTCTTAATTGATTTAGATAATAATAATGTTGAAATAATAGGAAGATTCTATTCACCAAAAAAGTACCAAGACGACAAAAGATGCGATCTTCATCCTAGATGTGACTTTGATGGCAACAAGATTACAATTGACTCAGTATGTAATGGGATAAGAAATATCTATCATATCGATATTAGTTCTCTTTTGCATAATTAACTTTGTTTATTTGAAGCATTTTGATAAACTCATCAACATTGTTTTCGTTTACCCAATATCCAAATCCTTTTTCATATAATCCTTCATAGTAAGCGTGAAAACACATACATTCTAAAACTTTATCGCTTACTTCAGCGGTGTAATGGGAATTGTCTATCCAATTGCCTGAATCGGTAGTGATTGAGTTATAGCCTGAGAAGTTACAGTATTCGGTGATAGAAGCTAGTTTCTTTAAGAAAACAAGATAATCTTGATTAAGAGCCGCATCATATGTGACATAGTATAGAGGGTTTGTGAAAACCACTAATTTGATATTGTTTGAGTCGCATAACTCTTTCAATTCTTTTATTTCAGCTAATGTTTCATCTAGTCTACAACTATTTGAAATGCTAGGTTCTGCATTATCAAAATTATAAGTTGTATCATTATTTCCATAATCCGAGTTCCAGCCAAATTCATAGAAACGATAACTATATGAATCATCTGCTGTATGCTTGTAAATAATTGTTGTATAAGATTTGAATGACATAGCTGGATCCAAATAATAGCTATAAAACTTTATGGGATTTTCAACAGACATTTCGTATGATGCATTAGAAGCGCTGTTATGACTATCTGGATCAATTGTATAAGACAGGTTGTCTACCCCAAGATAAATGGTCTTAGGAATAATGTTGTTTTCAATTAGAGTTTTCACATTATTTAAAGTTTCTAGAGGAATGGCTTCGGAATAAGTCATATTATAGGCACTAGCTCCCCAAATGTTGTTGACATGAATGTTTCCGACTCTACTAGAACCAAAGACAAACGTATCAAATTTATCAGGATTATTTAGAATATATTTCATCTTTATATAATTCTTGTTTGGTTCAACACCATTATCTCTTATATTTAACGCATGAAAGATGTTAAAAGGATCAACAGTAATAGAAAACAATACTGCGATAATTGATAGAGATAAAATAAATACTAATACTTTTTTAATAAATGTTTTCATAACTAGAATTGGAAATAAATAAAGCTTACTTCGCCTACATAATGTAAGAAAAGTATCATCAATAAAATCGCAAAATAGATGACATATCTAACTATTTTATTTTGCTTGTTTATAATTGCGAAACAATCATATTTCACATTGATTAAATCATATGCAAATAAAGGAATTAAATAGATGCTTATCATTATTAATAAATATTGTGGTGTAACTGAGAAACTATATAGTCCAGAGACAAAATAGGAAATAGGATGGTTAATTCCTTTAAACATGTTTGTCAACACATATATCGCATCATTTAGATTTTGCGCTCTAAAGAAAACCCAAGTAATAGACATTATCATAAAAATGATAATCACTCTAATAAACCATACAAATGAATACTTGTTGTCATTTCTTTTTATTTTAAAGATATCTTCAAAAATTTGAAGAAGTCCGTGAAGACCACCCCATATTACAAAAGTAATGTTGGCGCCATGCCAAAGTCCCGATACCAAGAAAGTAACTAATAAATTAAAGTAGTGTCTTAGTTTTGAACATCTATTTCCACCTAGTGGTATATAGACATAGTCTTTAAACCAAGATGATAGTGAAATATGCCACTTTGACCAAAATTCTTTTATGGTAGTTGAAAAATAAGGTGTTTTAAAGTTATCCATTAAATTTATATTCAACAATTTAGCGCTTCCCTTTGCGATATCTGAATATCCTGAAAAGTCACAATATATTTCGATAGTAAAAAAGATAGATACTAAAACCAAAGCAAAGCCGGTATAGTATGTTAAATCGTTATAGACCATATCCACATAATAGGCTAGATTATCAGCTATAACTATTTTC
>CAVDDT010000056.1:0-6846 GCA_963607765.1 Paratractidigestivibacter sp.
GTATTTTTGATAAAATTACATAGCGTATATAGAGGTGTAGTATGTTATACAAGGTTTCAAATAGATTAGATGAGAAGGTTGCTAGTTTATCTCAAGAGAGATTGTTCTCTACTAAGATTGGTATAGAGATAAGCAATTATGTTAATGAGGATAAACAAATTCCTACCAGTGGTTATATTGAAGTATTAAAGAGTGCTGCTAAGCATATGATAGAGATTGATCCTAAATTTGATGAAGAAAGATTATTAACAATCTTATCTCTTCAAGAGAGAATTGATAATATTTGTAAATTTGATAATGAATTAGAGTTTGTTATGATGAATCTATACAATAATGCTCGCATGTTTCATTTAAATGATTTAGTAGATAATCCATATCTTAAGAATGTAAAGTTCGAATATAGTAATTCTTATGTTGTAGAGAATGAAACATATAGTCCATATGAATTATTCATGTATGATAATTCTAAAAGGGTAAAGGGTACTAATATTGATATGCCGTGTGTTGGCTGTTTTGATTGTAACGTTAGCTATCCTGTTTTAAAGAAAGATGATAAAGTAATCGCAAGTGTTGATCCATATGTGATTAAGACAATGGAAGAATATATTAATAAGGCGCATGGCGATGTATTAGTATATGGCTTAAAGATGGGCTACTTTGTTTATATGGCTTCTTTAAAAGAAGATGTTAAATCTATTACAGTAGTAGAAGATGATTCTGAATTAGTTGATTTCTTTGTGAAAAACAAAGTATTCAATGAGAAAGTAAAGTTTACTGATAGTAATGAATATGATTATTGTCTAGTAGACAAATGGAATGATTTCTTGGATATTGAGGGCTACTTTAAGATGAAAGAGAAATTAAAGGATAAATGTGATTATTATCTAGAGAGTGCCATCGTTAATCATTTAATGGGCTATGTCTTTATTGAAATCATGGATGCGTTCTATAAGGCTAAAGAGATGAAAGTGCCAAACTATGCAAGTGAGCCTGGCTACTTATATAGAGATCATAAGTATATTAGTGAACTGTTGAAGAATGCTAAGTTAAGTAAAGAAGAAAACATTGATTACTATATGAATCCAGATACTATTATTAAGTTAATTAATAAGAGTGATATTATTTTTTAATCTCATATTTATTAGTAACAAAGTTAATAAAATTAGTAACTGTAGGGGGATAATATCTCCCTTTTATTGTGGCTAAATAGATATATCTTTTCTGATACTTATTTTTAAGCTTTATTTTAGACAAATTAAAAGTATCGATAAGAGGAATATCAGGGACTATTGCCACTCCATAATTGATGTCCACAAGACCTAATACCGCACTATCTTCTTCTACTTCAAAGATAATATTGGGATTAATATTATTTTCTTTAAAGATATTATCTATTAAAGGTCTAATGCCACTATCCTTACTATAGTAGATAAAATAATCATCTTTTAATTCGTTTAAATCAATTTCTTTCTTATGAGAAAGAGGATGACTTTTACTAGTTACTACAACAAGCTCTTCTGTAGTAATGGGTGTAAAGATTACATTTTCTCTTTCCTGGTAAGAACAAATTGCCACATCTAGTTTTTCATCAATTAAATTATTTAAAATATCGGTTGTATTACTTTGCTTAAGGGTAAACTTAATCTTATTATTTTTAAATTCCTTTAAGATATTAGGGACAAAGTTATACCCTAGGGCATAAATAAAACCAAGATTAATCCATCCCTTACTAGGAGAAATAATTGTTTCAATTTCTTTTTTACCTGTATCTATCTCTTTTAAAGCTACTTTAGTATGTTCATATAATATCTTGCCATACTTAGTAAGCTTTACATTTCTTCCCTGTTTTTCAAAAAGATAACAATTAAGCTCTTTCTCCAATAGATTAATTGAATAAGAAAGAGTAGGCTGGGTGATGTTTAAAAGTTCTGCAGCTTTTGTATAGTGCTCAGTTTTAGCTAAAACAGAAAAATAATACAAGTGATTTAAGTTCATATATAAATTATAGAAAAATTCTATAGATAAATAAAGAAATATCAATTGTTTGAATAATTTAATAAAAATATAATTAATTTGTGAAATCATTTACAAAGGGAGGAAAGTATGTATAATTCTTTATTTCAACCATTAGAAGTAAGAAGATGTGTTATTCCAAATAGAATCGTTATGACACCAATGGGCACTAACTTTGCGAAAAGCTCTGGTGAAATAAGCGATAAGCATATTAATTACTACACGCAAAGAGCCAAGGGCGGTGTAGGACTAATTATTGTTGAAAACGTTTGTGTAGACTATCCAAGTGGCTCAAATGGCACAAGCCAATTAAGACTAGATAGTGATTGTTTTATGCCAGCACTATATAATCTAACAGAAAGTGTTCATAAGTATGGTAGCAAAATAGCTGTTCAAATAAACCATGCGGGTGCTAGTGCTATGGAATCTAGAATTGGTATGACTCCAGTTAGTGCTAGTAATCTTCCTAATAAAAAGGGTGGTGCTGCTCCACGTGCTTTATCTAAAGAAGAAATATTAAATATTGTCGATAAATATGGACAAGCGGCTAAAAGAGCAGTTACAGCTGGTTTTGATGCGGTTGAAGTGCATTGCGGACATAGCTATTTAATTAGCCAATTCCTTTCTCCTTTAACTAATAATAGAACTGATGAATTCGGTGGCAGTGTAGAAAATAGAGCACGCTTTGCCAAGCTTGTACTAGAGTCGGTAAGAAAAGCGGTAGGACCATATTTTCCTATCATTGTAAGAATTAGTACTGATGAGTTTATTGAAGGTGGTAGTGACTTAAATGATTCTCTTGAACTATTAAGCTATTTTGAAACTGAAGCAGATATCATTGATGCTTCATGTGGCTTATCTGATTCTATCTACTATCAAATTGACGCCAACTACTTTAAAGATGGCTGGAGAGTATATTTAGCTACTGCAGTTAAGGAAAGATTTAATAAGCCTGTTATTACTACTGGAAACATTAGAGATCCTAAGGTAGCAGAAGAGATTATTTCTAGTGGCAAGGCTGACTTTATTGGCATGGGTAGACAATTTATCGCTGATCCAAATTGGCCAAATAAAGTAAAGAGTGGAAGAATTGATGAGATTAGAAAATGTATCTCATGTAATATTGGCTGTGCAGGAAATAGAATTGGTTCTAATAGACCAATTAGATGCACTGTTAATCCTGATGTGATTAATAACGATGATTATAGAAAATTAAAAGTAAACAAGCCATGTAATGTAGTAGTTATTGGTGGTGGTACAACTGGTCTTGAAGCAGCATGTTCTGCAGCTGAAGTAGGATGTCAAACTTTCTTAATTGAAAAAAGCGATCATTTAGGTGGGCTAAGCGTAGAAATCAGTAAGATTCCTGAAAAAAGAAGATTAAGAGACTTTCCTGATTATCTAGTTAATAGAGCTAGCAAGCTTAAAAATCTAATTGTCTTTACAAACCAAGAAGCTAACGTTGATTTTATCAAGGAACTAAAACCGGACTTTATTATTAATTCAACAGGTTCTACACCTTTACTTCCTGGTATTACAGGTTTAAAGGAAAATATTGATAAGCAAGATGGCAATGTTAAGGGTATTTTAGGTATGATCAATAACATTAATAACTATCCTGAAGACATGGAAGGCAAGAAGGTTGTTGTTGTTGGCGGAGGAGCTGTTGGACTAGATGTAGTTGAGTTCTTCTCTAATAGAAAAGCTGATGTGACAATTGTTGAAATGCTTCCAGTTGTTGGAAAAGACCTCGATGTAGTTACTAAGGTAGGAACTTATGCAATCTTAGAAAAAAACAAGGTAAATGTTTTAACTAATACCGCTTTAAAGGAAGTTTGTGGCGATCACTTTATTGTTAATAGAGAAAACAAAGATGAACAATTAGACTTTGACTATGGCTTTGTATGCCTAGGTATGAGATCTAATTCTCCTATCTTAAATGATTTAAATGAAGCATTTAAGGACAGTGATGTTGAAGTACTTAATATTGGTGATAGCCTAAGAGCTAGAAGAATTATTAATGGTACAGAAGAAGGAAGAAATATCGTTGATATTTTAAAGAATAGAGGTTTTATAAATGAGTGAGAGAATTACAGGCCATACTGAATTAATTGGACTAATTGCTAAGCCTATTAAGCATTCTTCTTCTCCTAAGATGCACAATGAAGCTTTTGGCAAAATTGGCTTAGATTATGCTTATTTAGCTTTTGAAGTTGATGAGGAAAATCTTGAGGATGCAGTAAAAGGGCTAAAGGCGTTAGGCGCAAGAGGATGGAATGTTTCCATGCCTTATAAGAAAGCTATTATTAAGTATCTAGATAAATTAACTCCTGCCGCAGAGATGTGTAAAGCTGTTAATACTGTTATTAATGATAATGGTGTTTTAACTGGCACCATCACTGATGGAACAGGCTTTATGATGGGACTTAAGGATGCTGGAATTGATCCTATTGGTAAGAAGATGACAATTGTTGGAGCAGGTGGTGCTGCTACTGCTGTGGCTATTCAAGCGGCTCTTGATGGCGTTAAGGATATAAGCATCTTTAATATCAAAGATAAATTCTTTGAAAATGGCGAACATACAGTTAGAAAGATTAATGAGAATACTAATTGTAAGGCTACTATTTATGAATTAGATAATGATAAATTAAAAGAAGAAATTGAAAACAGTTATTTGTTATTAAATGCAACAGGTGTAGGTATGAAACCATTAGAGGGCCAAACATGGCTACCTGATGTAACTTACCTAAGAAGTGATTTAATTTGTGTAGATACTATTTATTCACCTTTAAAGACCAAATTCTTAGAGATGGCAGAAAGCGTTGGCTGTAAGACTTTAAATGGCTTACCAATGCTTCTATATCAAGGAGCTGCTGCCTTTAAGCTTTGGACAGGCAAGGATATGCCTATTGAACATGTTAAGGATGTCATGGGCTTTAAGTTTTAACAATTCTATTTTGTCTCCTCTATACATGAACTGCGATAATCGCAGTTCTTTTTTTGTCGTATAATTTTTTTATGAAAACATTGTGGGAACAAGAGACAACACTTAATCGAGATAATATCGTTTTGTGTTTAGAAAAAGTAGATGAAATTGTTCGTAAGGAAACAAGTCAAGACAAAAAGGGCATAACTAGATTTAAATTAGCTTTTGAAGAACTTTTATTAAACTCTATGGAAGTTTATGGAGAAGATAAAAACTGTGTAGTAGAGTGTACTAAAAGATTTAAAACACTTCATTTTAATATCTTAGTAAAGGGTGAAGAAAATAACCCTATTGGTAAGAGTAAAAGTGAGAAGTTTAATAGTGAAATACTTGAAATATTAGGAATTGGACCAAGCTATAGATACACAAAGGGTGTCAATGAGCTTTCTATTTCTTTAGCTAGTAAAAAGAAGATGAATGGTCTAATTCAAATAGCTATAGCTATATCATTAGCTATTATTACTTCTTTAATATTGAATGCTTTGCCAAGTGATATAAGTTCAACAATTGATGATGCGTTTATCAATCCATTATTTAATAAGACAACTAGCTTACTTCAAGAATCAGCTACACCACTTGTCTTTTTCTCAGTTATTACAGGAATAGTAGGCATTGGTGATATTTCTTCTTTTGGCAAGATAGGCAAAAACTTTATGTCTCATATGGCACTTGTATATGGCTTTGTCTCAGTATGCATTATCGGCATGGGAGCTATTGCCTTTGGCATTAATAGTAGTGCGGCAGATGGTGGTGATCCTCGTATCATTGCCCAAATAACAGAGCTAGTACTAGATATTATTCCAAATAATTTATTTACTCCATTTACTACCGATAATGACTTACAGGTGGTAGCTATTGCGGTATTTGTAGGAATTGTCATGCTTATAATGTCTAATCAATTAAAGAGATTGATTGAAATTGTAATTGAGCTATCAGAGCTAATTAATAAGATGATGCTGATGATTTGTAAATGTATTCCAGCTGTTGTATACCTTGGCATTCTTTCTACTATAAGAGGAGGAAGAATAGGTGAGGCTATGCAGAGTTATAAGGTACTAATACTATTTGTAATATCAGCTTTCTTAACTGTAAGCTTTGTCATACTTAGAGCTAAAAGAGCCACTAAACGTCCAATGAAAGAAATCTTCAAGGGACAAGTTCCAGCTCTTTTGATTAATCTTGCCACAAGCTCACAAATAGCTGCTCTTCCTGCAAGCAATAAGTGTTGTAGAGAAACATTTAACTTGCAAGATAAGCTAGTAGACTTTGCCTTGCCACTTGGAATAGTAACTTATATGCCAAATGGTGCAGCGGCTTTCGCTTTTGTGACATGGTCAATGAGTGTTATTGAAATGGGTGGACTAGATATTGTAAGCGTAATTGAATTAGCATTCTTCTCATGTGTAATAGCTATAGCAGCTCCACCAATTCCAGGTAGCGCACTAGTTGTGATTCCTATCTTGTATTCATGCATGGGACTATCTAATACAACACTTCCCTTAGCTTTAGTCATCTTAACTTTAGTAGGCTACTTCTTACCTGCATTAAATGGCTTCTGTTTACAACTTGAAGTGCTTATTACAGGAGAACAGTTAGATTTAAAAAAATAATTTATTTATAATTGATGAATTTTATTAGCACATTATCAGTGGTTTTTCTATATAAATATAACTATTTAGATGATGTTGTTTCTTCAATGAACAAAGAAGTAGGCAAAATAAACAATAAAGTTATTAATCTTTTAGAATGATATCATCGAGAGTTGTCTGCACTTTCTACACCGTTTTATGTGAATATTAATAGAAAATCAATCTAAAAGATTAGAATTTTTCGTTTTCATTCAATGC
>CAVDDT010000057.1:0-6795 GCA_963607765.1 Paratractidigestivibacter sp.
CTTTTGGTATTAAAGCTGGATCAAGAGCTATATTAAGAGATTTAAATCAACTGCTGGATTTGTTTGATACACCAGTAGAAGAAAATGAATATGCTGAAGATATTCAATTTAAATATTTTTTAGAATACGATGCAAGGAATGATAAAAAAGGATGGCACATTACAGAAAGGCCATTCAGCCAATCAGATGTTCAATTTTTAATTGAATGTATTAATTCTTCGAAGAGCATATCTAATTCAACAGCTAAAAAATTAAGGGAACTAGTTGCTTCTCAAAGAAGTTCATTTGAAAAGGAAGAACTTTTAAATAAAGAAGATATCTATACTATTGGTCGTCAAAGAACGGACAATAATAAACTCCTTCAAAATCTGACTGTTATAGATTCAGCTATTAAACATAATCATCAAATCTCTTTTAAATATAAAAACTATACTTTTGTTGATGGCAAAATCCAAAAGGTAGATAGAAAAAAAGGCAATCAATACATTGTTAGTCCCTTTAAAACATTAATGAATGATGGCAATTATTATGTTCTCGGTATTGATGAAAAAGGAACTAAAATTATTCCATATAGGTTAGATCGTATGGAAAGAATAGCTGAAGCAGAAGAAAAAAGAAACGGTTATGAAATATTTAGACAAATTAATCTCGATACATTTATTAAAGAGACATTTAATATGTTCGTTGGTAAAAGGGAATATGTTTCCATAAGATTTACAAATGATTTACTAGCTACAATGATTGATCGTTTTGGTGAAAAAGGCATCAAGTCATATGATGAAAGATATTTTGTATTAGATACATATGTAATGGTTTCTGATCAATTTTTCTCTTGGATATGTGGTTTTAAAAAGAAGGCAAAAATACTTTCTCCTTCTTATGTAGTTGATGACTTTAAACAGTTTATTAAAGATATATCTTCACTTAATAATATAAAGTGACTAAAAGTTAATAAAAGTTGATGGTTTGTTTCGCTTTATATCGTTTTCCTTTCTTTTGGTGTATTTTATAGTGTTTTGTTTCACTTTGTTTCGTGAGAAGAATTGTGAGAAGATTTTAATTTAAAAATAAGCAATATTAGAACATTTATAGTATTAAAAAAATCTTAAAACACAATTTGATCTTATTGAGAATTATATTCTTAATATTTTCAACACATTGGCACCATTTATGTTTCAGGCCTTTAAAACAGGGCTTTTTTTGATTCATGTTAGAAAATTAGAAACAATTGCTTATTTGATTAGGTTATTAAATGTTTTAGGCATCTCTGCCTTAAATTCATATGTTTTATTATTAACAGGATTTTTAAATACTAGACTATACGCATGAAGAAAAAGCCTAGTATTTTTTTCACCATTATAGTTCTTATCTCCTACTATTGGATTTCCCAAGCTTGATAAAGTAGCACGAATTTGATTCTTTCTACCTGTTTCAATGTTTACATCAAGAAGTGAATATTTTTTATTAGACCTAATAGTTTTATATTCAGTGATAGCTTTTTGACCATCTCTGTTGTTGGAAACATATACTTGATCATATTTGTTTTTCAAAAGATAGTTTTCAATTCTATCTTCTTTTTTAGACATTTGACCACTCACAATCGCATAATATCCCCTAAATAAAACAATATCGTTCCATTTTTCTTGTAAAGAATCTCTTAATTTAACATTCTTACAAAAAGCTAGCACACCGCTAGTATCTTTATCTATTCGATGTAATACAAACACCTTTTCATGTTTGTCATTTAAATATAATCTTGCCAAGTGATAAGCGGTTTTAACATTTTCATTATTAGATGAAATAGATAATAATCCGGATGGCTTGTTAATAACCAAAAAATCATCATCTTCATAAATAATATCTAAGTTAGCAGATCCTTTATCCTTGATTGTTATGGTGTCGTTTGGATGTAACTTATAATCAAACTTTGTTACTTTCTTATTATTAACTAAAACACTTTCCAAAAGTATTTTTTTAGCTATATTTCTAGAGTAATGTAGATCATTTATTAAGTAATTTAAAAGTCCACTTTCTTTTCTAATAACATATTCTTTCATGACACTATTATAACAATGTAAATATTTTCATTTTATGAAAAAATGAAAATATTTGTTGACAATAATTTTTTAATTGTTTTAGAATAAGAGTGCGTTGAAGTAAACGAGTATTATACTTTGGCATTGATAGAGAGATCGTGGCTGGTGGAAACGATTATGTGGGGGTAACAAGAAAATTTATGGAGCATAGGAAACTACGGGTGGCCCGTTATAGCTAAAAGACCATGTTGGTGGTCTAAGAGGTTGTTTCAGTAATGGAGCAATAAATTAAGGTGGTAACACGATAGTCGTCCTTAGGGACGACTTTTTTGTTTCTTAAGTTAATATTTGGAGGGTAGAAAGATGAAAAAAGTATTAACAATTTTACTTAGCTTGATGATGGTGCTTACATTAGGTGCTTGTTCAAGCTCTAGCGATTCTTCTAGTGAAGATAGCGACACTGCTGATGATACAACTGCAAAATATACAGTTGGTATTGTACAACTAGTTCAACACGATGCGCTTGATGCAGCTACTGAAGGATTTAAGGATGCATTAACCGAAAAGCTAGGTGATAGTGTTGAATTCGACTATCAAAACGCATCAAACGATACTGCAACTTGTTCAACTATCGTTAATGGATTTGTGACTAATGATTACGATCTAATCATGGCAAACGCCACTCCCGCTGTTCAAGCCGCTCTAGCTGCCACAACTACCATTCCGGTACTTGGCACTTCTGTTACAGACTATGCTAGCGCTATTGGCCAAGAATTAAATGAAGATGGCTCAACTGGTATCAATTTATCAGGTACTAGTGATGGTGTTCCAGCACTTATGTATGTTAATGCAACTATGGAAGTAGTTCCTGATGCCAAAAAGGTATCTATCGTATATTGTTCTGCAGAAGCTAATTCAAAAGTTCAAGCTGATAACTTTGTTTCAGTAATGAATGAAACTTATCCTGATGTTGAATGCACAGTATATACTTTCGCTGATTCAAATGATATGGCTACAGTGGTACAAAGCGCTATTGATTGTGATGCAATGTATATTCCAACTGATAATACAGCTGCAGCCAATATGACAATCGTATCAAACATCACTGAACCTGCTGGCATTCCGGTTGTATGTGGTGAAGAAGGCATGTGTAAGGCTGGTGGTCTTGTGACTGTTTCTATTTCTTACTACGATATTGGCTACAAGTGTGGTGAAATGGCAGCCGAAATATTGGCTGATGGTGCTGATGTTTCTACTATGGCAATCGGCTATGCTGATAACCTAACTGGTGAATACAATCCAGATTATGCACAAGCTATCGGTATCACAATGCCAGAGAGCTACACTGCATTAGACATGAGTGAATAAAAAAACAACTTGTTTAAGGGGATTAAACATCCCCTTTCTTTTTAGGAGAAAATTATGTTTGCAACTTTAAAATTATCCGCATTAGCAAACGCAATACCTGGTGGAATTGCCCAAGGACTTATTTGGGGAGTTATGGCTCTTGGACTATTTCTAACATTTAAGGTTCTAGGCTTTTCTGATTTAAGTGTTGACGGAAGCTTAGCTACCGGTGGCGCAGTTTGTGTTATGATGCTTCAAAACAATATGTCCCCGGTCTTATCTATTGTGATGGCTTTTATTGTCGGTGGACTAGCTGGTCTTATGACCGGACTTTTACACACCTTGCTTGGCATTCCCGACATTTTATCTGGAATATTAACCCAAATATCTTTGTATTCAATTAATCTTAATATCATGGGCAAATCTAACCAAGCAATCAATTTAAGAGCTGTTGATTTATATATTACATCTAATACCCAATTATTAAATAGAACTATTCTTATTTTACTAGTTATATGTCTAATGATTATTGCACTTATTTATTGGTATTTAGGTACTGAAACAGGTTGTGCTATAAGAGCTACTGGTGCAAACCAAGTAATGGCAAAGGCTCAAGGCATTAATACTAATAAAATGAAAGTTATTTGTCTTGTATTATCTAATGGCTTTGTTGCCGCAAGTGGTGCAATCCTTTCTCAATACCAAGGATATGCTGATGTTAATATGGGCAGAGGTGCTATCGTTATAGGGCTTGCTGCTATTATCATTGGCGAAGTAATTGGTGATGTAGTAATGTCTAAAACACCTAAACTATGGAAAAAAGCACCATTCTTTGGAACACTTTTATTTGTCATTGTAGGAGCTATAATCTACTATTTAGTATATGTCTTTGTATTATGGCTAAAGTTCCCTGCTGATGATATGAAACTATTAACTGCTATTGTTGTCGCAATATTCTTAGCTATTCCATATTTAAGAGGGCAATCAAAAAGTTCTTTCTCTCGTTTAGCTAAATTAAACAAGAAAAGAGGTAACTAAATGATCGAAGTTACAAATATTCAAAAGACATTTAATCCCGGCACCATCACCGAAAAGAAAGCTTTAAATGGTATCTCATTTACAATCAATGATGGGGATTTTATTACCGTAATTGGTTCAAATGGTGCAGGCAAATCAACATTGTTGAATGCCTTAGCTGGAAGTTTCCCGGTTGATGAAGGTTCAATTAAAATTGACGGTGAAGAAGTTTCTGCTTTGCCAGATTATAAAAGAGCAGCCTATATAGGAAGAGTATTCCAAGACCCAATGACTGGTACAGCAGCTAGTATGCAAATAGAGGAAAACCTTGCTTTAGCTAAAAGAAGAGGCCAAAAAAGAGGTATTAAAGTTGGCATCACAAGCGCCGAAAGAGAAGAATACCACGAACTATTAAAAGAACTTGATTTAGGTCTAGAAGATAGACTGCTTGCTAAGGTAGGATTACTATCTGGCGGTCAAAGGCAAGCTCTTACACTATTAATGGCTACACTTGTAAAGCCTAAGATATTACTACTAGATGAGCACACTGCTGCTCTAGATCCTAAAACAGCTGATAAAGTATTATCTACCACTGAGAAAATTGTTAAAAGAGATAATCTAACAACCTTCATGGTTACGCACAATATGAAAGATGCTTTAAAATACGGAAATCGTCTGATTATGATGTGCGATGGAAAGATAATCTTTGATGTAGAAGGCGAAGAAAAGAAAAAACTTGAGGTAAAAGATTTACTTGAAAAATTCAATATGGCAGGTGGTGTAGTGACTGATGCCATGGTTCTAGGCCAATAATTTACTTATATAAAAATAACCGTTAAGAAACAAACAATTTCTAACGGTTATTTTTTAATACGATTGAGTTTCCGCTTGGCTACTATAGCCACCGCTATTGCCACCATATCCATCATAGTAATATCGTTGTGACATCAAGCCTCCAAAGCAAGCCCTTAATAAGAATGATATCAACATAAATGTTATTATCACTCTAATAAAACTAAATCTAGGAGTTAGATTATAGTAACGATACGAGAATCCATTATTTGAACGATTTTGATAATAGTTAGAAGACTGTTGATTTTGAGCTTGTTGATAAGCTTGCCTAAAAAAGTCCTCAAAATCCGCGTTATCGTAATATCGATATGAACTGTTATAAGGGTTACTATAAGAATTCTGTTGTTGTTGGTATGCGCTTGGATTTTTTATTTGGTCATAAGCAGAATTGATTTCTTTCATCTTCGCTGCTGCAACCTCATCGCCAGGATTTAAATCAGGATGATACTTTTTCGCTAATTTACGATAAGCATTCTTAATTTCTTCTTCACTGGCATCCTTAGAAACACCAAGTACTGTATATGGATCTTGCAATGTTAAGCCTTTCTATCAAATTTAGTCCCGCACTTCTTGCAGGTAATAGTAATTTTACCAGCACCACGAGGAACACGCAAATGTGTTTTGCATTTTGGACAAGTATAAAAACGATATTCCTTTCTTTGACTAATACGTGTCTTTAAATATTTTACCTTACTTTCATACCATCTGTTTTCTTTTTGTCTTTGTACAATATTTTTTGACATCATTCTAAAATATAAATAAATAATTAGAATCCAGCCAATTATACACAATATGTTTCTTGCAGTACCGCTCGTAAACATTGAAATAATAAGTATCGCAAAGATAGGAATGCACAATGCTCTACTTAAACTATCAGCACCATTTCGGCCATACATAAACCTATATAGCCATCCTCTTAATTTATTTAACATACCTTAAGTATATTCTAATAAAAGTGAAAATAAAGTGAATTAGGAAAATCTAGCACAAGATTATCAAAACAAAAAGCGATGTTTCCATCGCCTTTTGAATATACTTTAATTTTTAAATTATAGACTAGCTAAGTACTTAATAGTTCTTACCATTTGAGAAGTGTAAGAATTCTCGTTATCATACCAAGCAACTACTTGAACTTGGTAAGTATCTTCATCAATCTTAGCAACCATTGTTTGGTTAGCATCGAATAATGAACCGAATCTCATACCGATGATATCGCTAGAAACTAGCTTTTCTTCAGTATAACCGAATGATTCAGTAGCAGCAGCCTTCATAGCAGCATTGATACCTTCAACAGTAACATCCTTGCCCTTAACTACAGCATGTAATAATGTTGTAGAACCAGTAGGAGTAGGAACACGTTGAGCAGCACCAATTAGCTTACCGTTTAATTCAGGAATTACAAGACCGATAGCCTTAGCAGCACCTGTTGAGTTAGGAACGATGTTGCAAGCACCAGCTCTAGCTCTTTGAACATCACCTTTTCTTTGAGGACCATCAAGAATCATTTGGTCACCAGTATAAGCATGAACAGTAGTCATGATAC
>CAVDDT010000058.1:0-6263 GCA_963607765.1 Paratractidigestivibacter sp.
AGAGCTGTTTAAAAATGAGTAATTTCTAACAGCTCTTTTTCTTTGGACTGGTTTTAAATTAAAGACACTTTTGGGACTATATTTATCCCTTTTTAGGTAGATAGTGGAATATTTCATTAACACAATAAAATGATTTTTATGTGAATATTAATTAGGAATAACATCATTTTGCGTTAATTTTGGTGTAAAATCTTTTAGTATTGTGTAAAAATTGTGTAAAGTTTTAAGAAAGGGTTTCTGCATGAAAGATAAATGGATTGCTAAAATAAAAGAAATAGGAAATAAGATAAAGAAGTTTTATAAAGAAAAAGTAGAAAATAAATTAAAGAAAATTTTTAAAGAAAGAGATGGGAAATTCCAACTTAATCCTTTTGTTTCTGTGCTGATACAAGCTCTTACTGCTTGTGTGATTACTTTTTTAATTGAAGTATTTTCAAGACACAGCTTAACTGAAGGTGCTTTGTTTGTACATAATCATACTCGTGCTTTTTTATATAACTGTATATTAGTCTTTATGACTACCTTGCCTGTATTTTTGGTAAGGAAGCGTATGTTTCTTAGAGTATTGATATTTGGAATTTGGATGGTTGGCGGTATTGCCAATGGCGTCATACTTGCCAATAGGGTAACTCCATTAACAGGACCAGATTTGAGAAATCTATCTGAGGGGCTTGGGGTTATCACTAAATATTTCAATGATTTTCAAATAATATTACTAGGAATTGTTTCAATTATTATTGTTTTATTGCTTATTCTTTATTTCTTCCGCTCTCCTAAATATAAAGGAAAAATGCATTATGCCATTACTGTAATTTTAATTGCCTTGTGTTGTGGTGGATTTTATGAATTAACAGAATATTGTTTAGATGCACGTATTTTGTCTTCTTATTTTGGAAATATAGCCTTCGCATATGAAGACTATGGCTTTCCATATTGCGTTTCTGTCACTTTATTAGATACAGGTATTAGTGAACCAAATAATTATTCCAGTGAATTGATTCAAGAAATCGTACAAGAAGAAGGTACTGTAGAGGAAAATATTTCTGAAGATAAAATGCCAAATATCATAGTTGTTCAACTAGAATCTTTTTTTGATGTGGAAAGAGTTAATTATTTAGAATGTTCCGAAGATCCTATTCCTAATTTTAGAAGATTATGCCAAGAATATAGTAGTGGTTTATATACTGTTCCTACGGTTGGAGCAGGTACTGCCAATACAGAGTTTGAAACTTTAACAGGAATGAGTTTAAGATTCTTTGGAGCAGGGGAATATCCTTTTAAGAGTGTATTGAAAAATACAGTATGTGAATCAGCAGCTTTTGATTTAAAGACCCTAGGTTATGGTGCTTATGCAATTCATGATAATGAAGCTAATTTTTATTCTAGAAGGAAGGTATATCAAAATTTAGGATTTGATGTGTTTACTTCAGAAGAGTATATGAATACACAAACAGATGTTAATTATAATGGATGGATGAGAGATAGAAATCTTATTACACCTATCTTAAATTCTTTAGATGATACAGAAGGAAAAGACTTTGTGTTTACTGTAACCGTACAATGCCATGGTGCTTATCCTACAGAATCGGTTTTAGATGATCCTGAAATAACTGTTTCTAGTGAAAAAGGTGATTCTGTAAACAATGCATGGGAATACTATGTGAATCAATTACGTGAAGAAGATGAGTTTATTCAAGAATTGATTGATACTTTATCTTTAAGAGATGAGCCAACTGTGGTTTTATTTTATGGTGATCATTTGCCTACAATGGGACTAAGTGATGATGATCTTACAACTGGTAGTACCTATGAGACTAACTATTTGATTTGGGATAATTATGGCTTAGAAAAACAAGATAAAGATATTACAAGTTATCAAGCTGTTGCCGAGGTAATGGAAAGAATAGGCATTCATACAGGCACAATGTTTAGATTCCAACAAGCTAATACAGGAATAGAAGAAGATTTCTTTGCGAATATGCAGGCATTACAATATGATATTTTATATGGAAACAAATATGTTTATGGAGATACAGGCGAAACAATATTTGAAGCAAATGAAGAATATAGAATGGGTGTAAAACAGCCAGTATTAACTAGTGTTGCACAGATTAGTGAAACATCGTATTGGGTAAAGGGTGAAAATTTTACGCAATCTTGTAAAGTATTGGTAGATGGAGAAATGGTGGATACTATTTATGTAAATAGTAGTACCTTGCTTATAAAAGATGTATTTGCTGAGGAAGACAGCACCTTTGTGGTAGCGACTCAATCTAATTCTAGTACACATAAGATATTGTCAAAATCAAATACTTATCCAGAGGAAGAAACTGAATTGCCATTGGATGATCCTAATGTTTCTGATGAAACACTAGAAATAAATGAAAAAGAAGAATAATTTTCTTCTTTTTATTTTGTCGACATTATAAATACTGACTAAAAACATATGTTATGAAGTAACTGAATTTATTTTGCATTGTAATGATTTAAGATAAGAATTGGTATAAAATATAGGTATAAAAAGTATATTTATAATGTTTAAGGAGCTTATATGGCAACAAAAAGTACTACTGCTAAGACTAAAAAGGAACCTACTGAAAAGAAGGCTACTAAGGTTAAGAAGGAGTCTGTAAAAAAGGCTACTAAAAAAGAGACTGATACAGTTAAAAAAGAGGTTAAGAAAAGAGCACCTCGTAAGAAGGTTGTTAAGGTAGAAGAAGTTAAACAAGAAGATAAGAGAAGATCGGTTGTCTTCATTGGTTCTGAGTGTTATCCATTTGTGAAGACTGGTGGACTTGGTGATGTAATGTATTCATTGCCTAAGCAACTCGTCAAACAGAATTGTGATGTTAAGGTTATGCTTCCAAAGTATGCTTGTATTGGCCAAAAATGGGTTGATAAGATGGTATACAAGGGATCGTTCTATATGGATCTTACGAGTGATGGTTCTTCTTATTATGTAGGAATCATGGAATATGTAAGTGATGATGGTGTTGTGTATGACTTTATTGATAATGAAGAATTTTTTACAAGTGGTCATCCATATACTTCTATTATTGGTGATATTCCTAAGTATTGTTATTTCTCTAAGGCATGTCTAGCTGCACTAAACTATATGGATTGGGTGCCAAACATCATTCATTGTCATGATTGGCAAACGGGTTTAGTTCCTGTTTTCTTAAGAGAAAAGTTTAATGATACTCCAGTTGGCAGCGCTAAGGTTGTATACACAATTCATAATCTAAAGTTCCAAGGTATTTTCAATATCGATACATTTAGATATTGGACTAATTTACCATATGAGGTTTTATACAACGATGTCATTAGAATGAATAGGGATGATGTGAATATGCTTAAGGCTGGTATCTCTTATTGTGATGCACTTACAACCGTTAGTGAGACTTATGCAGGGGAGATACAATCTCCAAGTTATGGTGAATATCTAGATGGTCATCTAAGATATTATTCTTATAAGATTAGTGGCATTGTTAATGGAATTGATTATGATATTTGGAATCCTAAAACTGATGAGCATCTTCCTGTTAAATATGATGCAGGTGATTTTATAAAGGCTAAAAAGGAAAATAAACTAAAGCTACAAGAGGAGCTTGGTTTAAAACAAGATGAGAATAAGATAGTTATTGGCTTAGTTTCCCGTCTTACTGATCAAAAGGGCTTAGATTTAGTAAATTCTATTGTAGGCGATATTATGGATGAACACACTCAA
The DNA here is from genome assembly GCA_963607765.1 of Paratractidigestivibacter sp. Lineage (GTDB taxonomy): Bacteria > Bacillota_I > Bacilli_A > Erysipelotrichales > Erysipelotrichaceae > Colivicinus. The sequence continues at coordinate 3,728 of CAVDDT010000058.1, forward strand.
ATGGTAGTACTAGGTAGTGGCGATCCATATTATGAGAGCTCATTTAGATATTATGAGGAAACTTATAGGGGCAAGTTCTGTGCCAATATCATGTATGATGAAGACAGAGCTCATAAGATTTATGCAGGATGTGATGTGATATTAATTCCTTCCGCTTTTGAGCCATGTGGCTTAACTCAACTTATTGGTATGCATTATGGTGATGTGCCAATTGTAAGAGAAACGGGTGGTCTAAAGGATACTGTTGAGCCATATAATGAGTATGAACAAACTGGTAATGGTTTTACATTTGATAGATATGATGCTGGTCTTCTTCTTGATTGTATTAATCGTTGCAAGACAGTTTACTTTACAAATAGAGATGCTTTCAATAATATTGCTAAGAGAAATATGGAAAAGGATGTTTCTTGGAATAAGTCTGCTGAGCAATATAAGAAGCTTTATCTTGAATTAACTAACTGGTAATAATAAATATGTGGTTAATACCACATATTTATTTTGAACATTATATTAAACTAATATTATGCTTAATAAACCATTTAGAGTATTAGATGTTAGGCCAATAAAAGAAGGAATGACTATTTCTAGGCCAGTTAATTTAGGAAGCGTTCCTGTTACTTGGTTTTCGCTTGGAAAAGATACTTCTATTTCACCAGAAAGCTATGATACAGCTACTGTTTATATTGGTGAACATGAAAAAGGAACTTTCTTATTAAATAATAAGGAAGTGAGTTTTAAGAAAAATGATATCTTGTTTGTTTCACCTAGCACCTTATGTGGCACTAAAACAGATACGGGTATGATTTATACAGAAATAATACTAAAGGAGGATTATAAATTGAATAGTATTGTAGAAGCTGGAAAGGCTCTTAATTTAAAGGATTTAATTTCATATGAAGAAGGAAGCATTGCGAATCTTGATATTGTACATGCGGACAATATGAAATTTGTGTTGATGGCATTTGATGAAGGAACAGGACTTACTCCTCATAGAGCTCCTGGTAATGCGGTATTAACTGCACTTGAAGGAAAGGCTATCATTGGCTATGAGGGCAAGGAATATGAATTAAAAGAAGGTGAAAGCTTTAGATTTGAAAAGAATGGAGAACATAGTGTTACTCCTGTTGGCAAATTTAAGATGAGCTTACTTCTAGTAATTGAATAAGGAACGATGTTCCTTTTTCTTTTGCCTAAAATAGTAAAGAATAGTAAAGATTAGTAAAAAAATTAATAAATAGTAAAGAACAGTAAAGAAGAGTAAAAGTTATGTTAAAATGATGATGAGGTGATAATATGACTGAAAACAGTGTGAATCCTTATGTTCTTGAGTTTGGACAAATTCCGATTGAAAACATAAATAGAGCTAGCGAGACAGAAAATATTACTAATATATTTCTAAATCCAACAATTACTCAACATATTTATTTGATTACCGGCATAAGAGGCAGTGGCAAAACCGTTTTTTTAACAACTTTAGAAAGAAAGATTGCAAGTAATGATAATTGGGTAGTAGTAAGAGTTAATGGTTCCTCAGAGTCTTGTTTTAAACAACTAAAAGATAATATGATGGGAAGTGTTGCCTTGGCTAAAGAGTTAAAATTCTCTTCATTTTCTTTTTCGATTGCTGGATTTAATGTTTCTTTTGAAAAGAATAAATATTCTTCTGAAGAAGTTCTTATTCGCGATCTACTTAAGAAATTCAAGGAGCATAACAAGAGACTTCTTATTACTGTTGACGAAGTAACAAATACATCTTATATAAAGGAATTGATGTCCGCTTTTCAAAATTGGCTTTCAGAAGATTTACCGGTTTTTATGTTGGCTACTGGACTTCAAGAGAAAATTTTAGAAATGCAGAATGTAGAAAATCTTACTTTCTTGTATAGAGCGCCAAAAATATATTTATCACCACTTAATTTTGCCTACATGTCTTCTAATTATGAAAAAACATTAGAAGTATCTAATAGTATAGCTAATAAGCTGGCTTCTTTAACTAAAGGCTATTCGTTTGCTTTCCAAGCTTTAGGAAATGCGATGTGGGGAAGTAAGGAAATAAGTGATGAGATAATTGAAAAATATAAGAATACTTTATTTAATATGTCTTACGATAAAATTTGGGCTGAGTTAACTGATAATGAAAAGACTTTGGCGATTGGCATCGCAAGGACAAAATCTAATAGATATAAAGATATAGGTGAAACAATCAAATGGAGTGCTGATCAAATGAATCCATATAGAAAACGGTTAATAGATAAAATGGTTGTTGTAAGTGAGACAAGAGGCTGCTTGTCTTTCTCTCTTCCAATGTTTAGAGAATTTATCTTAAATCAAATGGAGAATGATAATGAATGGAGCTTTTAAAGCTTCATTTTAGTAAAACGAATAAAAAAACTCTTTTTTGGATAAAAACGGGGACATTTTTATAACGAACTGCGGAAATTAGGTATTTAGATACTTTGCGAACTGCGGAAATTCGGTGTCACAACTAAAAGTGCCTATTTTAGGCGCTTTTTTGGATATTAGAAAGCTAATATGT
>CAVDDT010000059.1:0-5751 GCA_963607765.1 Paratractidigestivibacter sp.
TATTACTTATCTAAATGTCAAAAAAATATGAGATAAAGATAAGTAATAATTTTTTTCATAATAAATCAAATTGTACTTTATTAATAGTATATTTTTTATAGATATAAAAATGTATTTAAATATTACTTATCTTTATCTTCATAAAAAAACAACATTTAGATAAGTAATGTGACAATGTTTTTGTGCTGGACTTAACATTCCTATACATGGTGTTAAAGTAATCGATTATTTGCGTAATTATATTGACTTTTGAATATAATATATAAGGCGCTAAAATTAGTGTTTTATCTATGTATACTATTAAGATTCGGGCATGTTATATAGATTTAAAAACAATTATCGTCGCAACGCTTTTATTAGTTGCGCGTTTTTTTGTGCCTTTGCGTTTTGCTTTTAGTGATTTAAAAATAACAAAAATTCATATTGCCGAATTAGTGTTGATATATATATATATATATTCAAACACTAAATAAAGAAGGGAAAACACTATGAAAGAATATTCAATTGTTATCCCTACTTTAAATGCTGGTAAATATATTGAGAAACTGCTTGTTTCTTTAAACAGTCAAAGTATAAGGCCTAATAATATTTTAGTAGTAGATTCTTCTTCTAATGATGATACAGTTAGCATTATTAATTCATTGAATTATGATAATGTAGTACTAGTAGAAATAGATAGAAAAGAATTTGATCATGGTAAGACTAGGGATATAGCCTTTAGAAGTTTAGATGATGATTTTGTGGTGTTTATGACTCAAGATGCTTTGCCTGCCAATGATAAATGTATAGAAAATTTATTAAAACCTTTCGCTGATGATGACGTAGCTATTGTAACAGGAAGACAAATTGCTTATGATGAATCTACGTCATATGAAAAATTGGTTAGACAATTTGATTATCCAAATATAAATAGAAAATGGAATAAATCTGATTTAAGCAAATTAGGAATTAATGCCTACTATATTTCTGATGTATGTTGCGCATATAGAAGAAGTACATATTTAGAGGTTGGTGGCTTTGATTATCCTGTTGATGCTAATGAAGATATGCTGATGGCTCAAAAGCTAATTAGTAGTGGATATAGTATTGCATATAATGCAGACTGCAAAGTATATCATTCTCATGATTATTCTTTTTCTAGACAATTCAAGAGAAATTATGAAATTGGTAGAAACTTAGAAAAATATAAAGATAGATTAAATGTTAGTGAAATATCGAAAGGTTCTTTACTATTTAAAAATGTTTCTAAAGAATTGATTAAACAACATAAATACTTAGACTTAATTAGATTCTTATTTGATTGTGTAGCAAGATTTACTGGCAATAGAATAGGCAGGTTATCATGGAAAATAAACCACAAGTAGAGATTCTAATGGCAACCTATAATGGTTCTAAGTATTTAAGAGAACAATTAGATTCTATTCTCAATCAATCTTATGATAATTTTATTTTGACTATATCGGATGATTGTTCAAGTGATGATACTGTTTCTATTGTTGAAGAATATGTAAATAGATATCCAAATAAGATAAGAAGAATAGTATCTAATAAAAGGTTTGGCAATGCGAGAGATCACTTCTTTTATCTTATGAAGCAATGTGATAGTGACTATATTATGTTTTCTGATCAAGATGATGTATGGCTATCAAACAAGATAGAACTTTCTATTAATGAATTACTTAGAATAGAAAAACATCATAAAGGTATTCCTATACTTGTATTCACCGATCAAAAGGTGGTGGATGAAAAACTTAATGTAATTAGTGATTCTATGACAGATTATGAAAGGTTAGATGTAAAAGAAATAAGCTACAAAAAGATTTTATTTCAAAACATCGTAACTGGTTGCACTATATGCATGAACAAAGCTTTAAATAATTTAGCTAATAAAGTAGATGATTATGATTCGATCATTATGCATGATTGGTGGTTAGCTTTAGTGGCCTCTAAGTTTGGAATTGTATCTTATATAAATGTTAGCACTATGTTATATAGGCAACATGGCGATAATAATATTGGCGCTAAAAACAACAATGAAATTAAATATCTTGTTAATGAGATTAAAAATTTAGATAAGGCAAAAGAAAGTGTCGTAAAAAAGAAAAAACAGGCCAATTTATTTTCGAATAAATACTTTAATGACATTGGCGTTGATGACAAAAAATTTCTATCTAAGTTAACCAAAAAGAAAAGCGGATTAGGTTTTTATATTGCAAATAGATATTTGTTTAGCACTTTCTTTAGGTTTATAGGAAATGTGATTTATGGGTGAATTAAATGGATTTTAAAAAGTCAAAGAAATTTTTAATAAAAATAGGAATAGCTTATTGGGCATTGGCGGCTATGATATATTTAATAGCTGGTTTTTCTTATAGCTATTGGATTGTTGCTGGTGGCTTGTTTCTAATGGCTAGCTTGTATGTTACATATAGTTTTAAACAAGCTAAAAAAGGATTTAATAATTATCTAGTCGCATTATGTACGTTAGATAATAAATATAAATTTTTATTAAAACAATTAGTTTCTAGAGATTTTAAAACTAAATATAAAAGATCTATTCTTGGCATGGCATGGAGTTTTATTAATCCACTTCTTACAATGAGCGTTCAATATGTTGTCTTTTCCACTATATTTAAATCTAATACCCAAAACTATCCGGTGTATTTATTAACGGGCATTGTGTTCTTTAATTTTTTTAATGAAGCTGTAAATACAGGAATGATTTCCATTGTTAGTAATGCATCTTTAATTAAAAAAGTATATGTGCCAAAATACATCTATCCTATTTCAAAGCTATTTTCATCATTAACTAATTTTGGAATTTCCTTAATTCCGTTATTCATAGTAATGATTGTTACTGGAACAAAAATTTCTTTTTCAATATTATTACTTATATTTGATGTTATTTGTTTTTCTGGATTTATTTTGGGCATGATTATGCTACTTTCTACAATGATGACATTTTTTCAAGATACACAATTTTTGTGGGGTGTAGTAAGTATGATATGGATGTATCTTACTCCGATTTTCTATACTGAAAATATTATTCCAGAAAAATTTATCAAGATATATCATTTAAATCCTTTATATCAATATATAACTTTCGCAAGGACTTGCATAATAGATGGGGTATCACCAGAACCTATTTCGTATGTTTTGTCTTTGGCTAGCACAATAATAGTGTTAACTCTTGGAATATTTGTGTTTAAAAAGAATCAAGATAAATTTGTTTTATATATTTAGGTGTTTTATGGAAAAAGCTATAGAAGTAAATAATGTGACGATGCGGTTTAGAATGGCTGATGATAGAATCAGTAGCATTAAGGAATTCGCTATTAGAAAAATAAAAGGTCAATTAAACTATAAAGAATTTGAGTCATTAAAAAATGTTTCTTTTAGTGTTAATAAAGGTGAAGTAATTGGTTTAATTGGACACAATGGTGCTGGCAAGAGCACTTTACTTAAGGTTGTTAGCGGAATATTAAAACCAAGTGAAGGCAGTGTAATTGTAAGGGGCAATATCGCACCAATGTTAGAACTTGGTAGCGGCTTTGATATGGATATGAATGGCAGAGAAAACATTTATTTAAATGGTGCGATACTTGGTTATTCAGAGGAATTTATTAAAGGCAAAGAAGAAGAGATAATTGATTTTTCTGGTATTAGAGAATTTATCGATATGCCTTTAAGGAATTATTCTAGCGGAATGATTGCTAGACTAGCTTTTTCTATCGCAACAGTAGTAGAACCTGAAATATTAATAGTAGATGAAGTATTGAGTGTAGGTGATGCTGATTTCCAAGAGAAAAGTAGAAATAGAATGATGGAACTTATGGGTGGCGGTACAACCGTACTATTTGTAAGTCATGACATTAATCAAATAAAAGAAATGTGCAATCGTGTGGTGTGGATTGAACACGGAGAAGTTAAAAAGATAGGAAATGCTAAAGAGGTGTGCGAGGAATATGAGAGAAAACAGGCTTAAAATACTTCTTTTATATAGAAAATTAATACCTTCTATTTTGCTTTGTGGACATGAACAATTTTCTTATTTGAATAATAAAGGTGAAATAGAGTACAAGGCCATTAACATCTCATCAATCAAGACAAGAGATCTAAATTGGGCTGATGCAGTTGTTCTTGGAAGACTGGATAGTACTTATGAGAGAAGAATATCAAAGATTATTCATGATGCACATAAATATATGATTTATATCATTGATGATGATTTGTTGAATTTGCCAAAGGAAGTATCTAGTTCTGCTTATTATAATCAAGCAGAAATACATTCTAACATTGAAAAAATGATTGAGATGAGCGATGCAATTGTTTCTCCTTCACTAGTTCTTTTAGAAAAGTATGGACAAGGGAAAGTTATGATAAATGTTGAAGAACCTGTTGTTTATCCATCTTCTTTTAAGCCTCATGATTATTCTAGTCCAATTAAGATTGGCTTTGCTGGTTCAGTAGATAGAGTACATGATATTGAAACAATATTGTATGAATCTTTAAAGAAGATTAAAGAAGAATATAAAGAAAATGTACAAATAGAGTTCTTTGGGGCGATACCTTCTTTTAGCGAAGAATTAGATGCGAAATGTATAACATATAACGGTTCATATAAAGAGTATATAGAAAAGCTTACTAGTTTAAATTGGGATATAGGTTTGGCTCCTATGCCAAAAAGTGAGTTTCATGCATGTAAACATTATATAAAGATGATTGAATATTCTGGATGTGGTATATATCCGATTTATTCTAATGAAGATCCTTATAAAAGATTTAATGAAAACTATCATATTGGCACAATGGTTAATAATGACGCTGACGATTGGTTTGATGCGATTAAAGAGTTGATAGATGATAGAGAAAAGCTCAATGAACAAAGAAAGCTTGTTAATGAAGTTATATGCAAAGAAATGTCACTAGAGAAATGTAGCTACAGGTTACTAGATGATCTAAATAGAATAAAACTTTCATCTGAAAGTTATTTTGTAAAAAATGATTTATTGTGGCTAAAAATAGAAGGTCTTTTTAGACGTGGAATGTCGATTTTTAGATCAAGATTTCATGGCCTTAAAGAAATATGCAATCCAAAGAGAATGATTAAGAAGATAAATCCAAAGCTTATAATCAAAAAATCTACTTATTTTGACAAAGACTGGTATTTAAGGACATATCATTTAGATACTAAAGATCCTGCTTATCATTATTTATATGAAGGATATAAATTAGGATATGATCCTTCAAATAAGTTTAATGGACTCCTATATATTGAAGCTAATCCTGATGTTGGGGATATGAACCCATTATTGCATTATGAAGTATATGGAAAATATGAACATAGAAAACTTTATACATTCCCTCCATTTCATCAAAATAAAGTATTTCCTAAATTGAATAAAGAAAATGTAGATTTAAATTCTTTCTTTTCTTTTTTAAAGTCAAATGGAGCTAAAACATATTGTGTACCTAAAGAAATATTCGCTGATAAATATGTTCTTGTTTTATCTAATTTAATGAATTTATCGGGAGCTCCGATTGCCTTATATAATGTGGTGGTGAATTTAAAGAATAGGGGATATCATCCTGTAATTGTTTCTTGTAAAGATGGTCCTTTAACAAAAAAGATGACTTCTAATGATATTCCTGTAATCATCTATGAAAACATATATAAAGATAATATATTAGATAGTTTTTATCATTTGTTTGATTTTATTTTTGTGAATACTTTATCTTTCGGCAATATCA
>CAVDDT010000060.1:0-5566 GCA_963607765.1 Paratractidigestivibacter sp.
CCATCTTTATCTTTTCCATCTGATGTAGCAGTAATTGTTGCCTCACCAGCACCTACTGCAGTAACTTTGCCATTTTGGTCTACAGTCGCAACCTTTGTATCAGAACTGCTCCATGTAACGCCAGTGTTATATGCATTACCAGGATTAACGGTAGCGGTTAATGTTTCACTACTTGTTGAATAAAGTTCTAATGTATCTTTGTTAAGGCTGATACCACTAACATATCCCTTAACTGTTAGATTATAAGTAAGCTCTTTATACAAATCACCAAATGGACCATATAATTTCGCAGTAATTGTTGCCTCACCTGCACCCACAGCAGTAACTGGAGCTTCTAAGCTTGTATGACTTCTAGGATTAACAGTTGCTACAGATTCATTTGAACTAGACCATTCTACCTTAGTCCAATTCGCATTATTAGGTGTTCTATTTATAGCGAGCTCTAATTTCTTATCGGCATCATTGCCGTTGTACCACAATGTATCATCACTATCACTAGAAGTTAAAGTAGCGTTAGTAAAATTTACAACCTTATCCGCAAGAATTACAACTGATGCCAAAAAATGATCTACTTCTTCTCCATACCCAATTTCAGAGAAAGTAGCACAAAATGTTAAAGCATAATCATCATCGGGAGTCCAAGTTATTTCTGTATATTGTTGTTCACTAGAATACTTGTTATATCTAATATATCTTGATATTTCATATGTTTCACTAGTTGATTTTCTTATATTAAAAGAAAGATCATAGTTGTATTTATGCAAGTCCTTACCTACATCACCAATTTGGAAAGTATAAGTTTGACCTTTCTTTACATAAATTGTGGCATCTTCATTAAATGCATCATCCCAACCACTTATGTCAATATTTCTATCTAATGTGAAATTTGTTCCCCATTGAATCTCGTTCCATTTTCCTGCATAGCTGTCTAAAATAAAACGGCCTAAATACTGGCTCTTGTATTCAGCATTAACAGTAGCCGTTGGCAAAATAGTAAGCCCAATAGTTAGACAACATATTAAGCCTAATAATTTACTTAAAAAACTCTTCATTATCCCCACTCCTTTTCCCTTTGGATGCTTTTTATCATTGTGATGTTACCCCTCAAACATGAATTTGTCAAATTCACAATCTTAGTATAATTTACTGCCTATCTAATATTATATTTATAAGTATTCGTGTAGCATTTTTGTTACACAATCTTTTATATTTAAAACAATACTCTTTGATTTATTCATATTTAGTCCAATCTTAGAAGCAACACTTAAAATATCATCAATGTTTGGATCTTTACCATTACCATTTACGGTAGTCGCATGTTCACCACCGATAGAATTACTATAGGTAAGATCATATGCTGGAGATAGTGTCCATCTTTTTTCTTCTTCATCGTATAAAAAAAGAAAAGTTTTTAGAATGATCATCCCTATTGTGTGCGAAAACATTAAAACACATTAATCTATACAGTTTTTCACACTCTTCCATCGAACCAGTTAGCTTTAAAGTAAGCTTCATCAAAATATCATAATCTAAATTAGGAATTCTATGAGAGGTCTCTAGTAATCCCGACGCAGACATCATATGAACTTTCTTACCATTTTTTCTATCAAATCTCTTTGTCCCAAAATATCCCGGGCAATTTTTTGAAGGGAATAACTTTACTTCCTCAATATCAATTCCACATTCCCTGGCACATAACGCATAATCATATTCCTGTTTACCAATATTTTCATCATCATAAGAAGGAAACTTAATAATCCAGTCTTCATTTTTAACTCTAGTTAAAACCTTTGGCCTAGCACTGCCAGAAGAGCCACCTTTAGAAAAAAATGTAATCCAAGTCATCACAGAAATTATCATTTAAAATATCTTCACACTGTTTTGCGATATCATCTAAATCCTTATCATTATAAGACTTGTAAAAAGACATAGTAGGACGATATGTTAAAGCTCCCATGCCTGAATTTCCTACAATAGCTAGTCTATCTAAATTGCTTACTTCATAAGGATTAATTCCATTTTTAAGCAATACTCTATCCACTAAAAGCCTGCCCCAGCCATCTGGTAAACTATCATTAAATGTGCCAAACAAGCCATCAAAGGGACTTATCTCTGGTATAAAGACTTTCTTTTCTAAAGGAAGAGAAAATGGGCTGATTGAAAAACCATTAGCTAACCAATTATCATCATACTCAAATGCAGCTAGACTATCTTTATATAAAGCCATAGTGCCAACTAAAATATCATGATAATATACTTCTAATTTATTTATTTTCCTCTTCTATTGAATTAAAAGGAACATTATCAAACAAATTATCTAATTGTTTATCAACATCTAACGCAATAGCTATTTTAGTAAGAGAACCAAGTGAAATCTCACCAGTTTGTTCAAACCTCTTTATAGAAGCGTAACTAACAGAAGATTTTAAAGCTAAATCTCTTTGTGAAATCTTCTTTCTCTTACGAAGTTTTATAATTCTTTTAGCTATATCAAAATCTATCTCTTTATATGTTTTTCTATCTAGATTAATCATGCTAATATTTTGGCACTTTTTCCAAAATATATTAAATATAGCTAATATATTAGCTATAAATCTAATGAGTTTTCATACAACAAGAAATCATACACATTCATAAATAAAATCCCATTATCATCATAAAAAGGTCTAGGTGTATTAGACGTTATGATAATCTTCTTAAAAGAATCTTTAACTCTTAAAAAAGGACGAATTTCTTGTTGCAACTTATCATCATTTTCCAAAGAATAAGCTGATTGAATATAATATTTCTTTATTCCCTTACTACAAACAAAATCAATCTCTAAATGTTTCTTTATATTCTTATCATCCTTTCCCTTTTCTAAAACAGTTATATTGCCAATATCCGCCATGTATCCCCTTGTTCTTAATTCGTTATATATGACATTCTCCAAAGAATGTGTTAGTTCTAGTTGCCTAAAATTGATTCTAGAATTTCTCAATCCAATGTCTTGGAAATAATATTTTAAGGGGCTGCCAATATACGCTCTTCCTTTTATATCAAATCTCTTCGCTTCCTCAATCAAAAAAGAATCCTCTAAATAACCAATATATTTAGTAATTGTTGAAGCTGTAATATTTGATTGATTTACGCTTTTAAAAGTATTCTTAAGCTTATTTGGATTAGTCAAAGAACCAATCGAAGAAGACAATACATCCAATAAAGAATTTATTTCATCAATATTTCTAATCTTATTTCTATTTACAATATCATTAATATAAGTTTCATTAAATAAACTTTCTAATAACGAAATCTTTCTTTCCTCATTATTTTCCAAAACCACCATAGGGATTCCGCCATAAGTAATATACTCATTAAATCCATCATATTTGTTTCCACTATAAATAGACATGAATTCCGAAAAACTAAGCGGATACATCTTTATTTCATATCCTCTTCCACCAAATTCGGTAGCTATATCTTTAGACAAAAATTTCGCATTACTGCCCGTTACATAAACATCCACATTTTTAATATTATTTAAACCATTAAGCACACTAACAAATTCATTTAATAGCTGGACTTCATCCAATAGAAAATAATATGTATTATCATCTTTAATTAGATTTTTAGCCCAAGGATAAAAAATCTCTGGATCTCTATATTCAATATAATCATATAAGTCAAAAGACATCTCAATAATATGATCTTCACTTACCCCATTTTCAATTAAATGTTTCTTAAAAAGTGTTCTTAACAAATAAGATTTTCCACATCTTCTTATGCCAGTAATAATCTTTATTAAATTATTGCCCTCTAAATCAATAAGTTGTTTTAAATAATAATCTCTTTTTATTTCTCTTTCCATCTACATTTTTCTTCCTAAAAGATATTTCGGTAAATATTAACCATTTTTTCTTCTAATATTATTATCTTACAGTATAAAAAATAAATATAGAAGATATTTTGGTAATTTTATACCGAAATTTCTTCTAGAATTTTCTAAAGAATCAATTAATATTCAATCATTTAAGCTTTATGGTTTTTTAACATCACTCGATCAAACACACTTTTTCTTCCTATCAAGTTTTCATTTGTTAAATCATTTTATTCTTATTGCAAGACTTTAATTCCTACTTAAATCAAATAGATAAATTTAACTTGATTTTAACTTGCCGAGGAAAACATTTAGACAAAATATCCTCCTTACACAATGACTTAATTGTATAAGGAGGATATAGATACTAATATATTTAAAATGAATTTTTCCTATATTTAAGTTAACGATATTAGCCTAAAAGCCAATCGACAACATTAATTACTTTTATTCCATCATAGTTGCCTAGTGAATAGTGATCTAATGTTAAAACTATTTTTTCATAATTATCTTTAATGTTTCTAAGGGGTTTCATCTCTCTTTCAAAAGTTTGACTTACCGTCATATCAGCAGTTACTTGAAAATATGAAAGTACACCATTTTTTTGTGCCACAAAATCTATTTCCGCAGATTCTTGCTTGCCAATATTAACTTTGTATCCTCTTCTTGAGAGTTCTAAGAAAACAATGTTTTCAACAGTAAAACCTAGATCATACTTTTCTCTTGGAAGAATATGATTTCTAATTCCCATGTCAACCATGTAGAACTTTTTATTCGCTTTTAAAAGCTGCTTACCAACTATATCAAATCTTTCTACTGGATAAAAAACATATGATTCAACCAAGGCATTAACATAATCACACACTGTGTTTTGTGAAACCTTTCTACCAGATGATATTAAATAGTCTGTTATCGCTTTAATTGATATTGGACTGCCAATTACACTAGCTAAATATCTAGCGATTGTTTTAAGTAAAGTAATATCGCTAACCTTACGTGTGCCATTTTCTTTCTCTCTTCTTAATTGTCTTTGCTCAACATCCTTGATAATAACCGTGTTATATATTCCTTCAAGATATTGATTAACTTTTTCATCTGTACGATCCATGGAAGCTACATAGGGAATTCCCCCAGTTTTCATAAACTCAGAAAAACCATTTTCTTTATTTAATCCTGTCTCGGTTATATATTCTTTAAAAGACAGTGGGAGCATCTTAATTTCAACATATCTGCCAGACAAAAGAGTTGCTAACTCGCTTGACAACATATAAGCATTGGATCCAGTTATATAAATATCTACATCGTCCATGATATAAAGACTATCAACCGCTTTTTCAAAAGAAGGAACCTCTTGAATTTCATCCAAGAAAACATACGTCATCTTTCTAGAACATAGTCTTTCTTTAATGTATAGATATAGTTTTTTATAATCTTTTAAATATTCATAATCTAGATTTTCAAAATTAATGGAAATAATTTGTTTATCATCAACTCCACTTGCTAAAAGCCTATTTTGGTACTGTTTTAAAAGAACCGACTTCCCACAACGGCGAATTCCACTTACAACTTTGATTTGTTGTTCATCTTTCCACATCCATAGTTGATCAAGATATTCTTTTCTTTCAACCATATCCATATCCTCCCATTTTCCAAATTATAACATATAGTAATGAATTTTCTAGAATATTTTCCCAAATGGGAAACTTTTTC
>CAVDDT010000061.1:0-5010 GCA_963607765.1 Paratractidigestivibacter sp.
GATCAATATCCATATTCTTTTATATGTAAGTTATGTGATTATAAATATTATGATAAAAATATTTATGACAATGATAAAAGAAATCCAATCATAATACATTTTTTAGGAGAGGAAAGGCCTTGGAGAATAGGCAATACACATCGTTTTAAGAATGATTATGATAAATATCTTAATATGTCTTTGTGGGCAAATCAAAATTATGAAAAAGGATGGAAAGTATACTTTATTGCTTGGAATGTTTTTAATACAATAACCAAGCCATTTCCATCCTTAAGATATTCAATTATTAATTCCTTAATACCTTTTGTTTTGAAATATCGTTCTAATAATAAGTGATTATTTCTTAAACTTATTTACGATAACAAACACAAACAATAGCATTAATGAAACTATTGAAATAATGTTTCCTACTATATTATTGTTTTCATATTTAAATTCAATATGATGTTCACCTTCATCTAAATAGAAACCTATAAATCCATAGTTAGCTTTTATTGTTTCGATTTCATTTCCGTTATCATATACTTTCCAATTTTCATCATATGTTACGTATGTGTAGACAAATGAATTGTTTAAAGAAACGTTTATATCACCACTAATATCATCATCATCGAAAATAACATTAGTGAATGAATTTTGGCTCCTTAAGTTATAAAGTTTTTCTTCTGTTTTATCAACTAAGTCCATTGATGCAAGCCTAATCGCAAAGCCTGTTTCATCAATATCATTATATGTGATGGTTACCGAATCTATTTGTTCGCTACTACTGATTTCAATATTACAATAATCATACTGATAGAAATTTTCGGTTCTGACTAATTCTCCATTAGAGTATAAATCAACATTTACAATTGGTATTCCGCCATTAACTACTATTAACGTAGTATTACTGATTGGTTCTTCAAAATCAAATGTTGCTGGATTGTCATAAAGGTAATCACTGATGTATGTAAAGCTGTCTTCAATAGAATAATTTGTGTTATCTGTTGAATTAGTAGCCACATATGTTCTTAGAAGCTTTTCTTTTTCGATTGAACTTAAAGATGAGGCATAATCTGCATTAATTAAATTATTATTTACATAACCTAGTTCGACATAGTATTTGTTTTTATAGTATTTTTGATTAGGAGCTAATTCGCCTTTTTCTCTAATTTCAATCTGTATTGCATCTAGATAATCATCTTCATAAACACCAACTTTTTCTCCGTTTTTAACCCAAGATGACCATCCTGTTTCATTGCCATTTACTCGATAATAAATATCATAATTCTTAGACATTTGATCAGTGAGGTTTATGCAAATTCCCGTTAAAGCCAAGCCCTGATCAGTTGTTCCGCTTTCTTCGCCATTCATTTTCCAAGTACTTTGGTCTTTTACATCATTTTGCCATCCACTTCCCTTGATATATGAAGTATAAATAATATTTCCACTATAAGGCTGATTATTTAAAGAGATAGTTAGTGTTTCAATTTGCATTTCATCTTTCGATGTTCCAGCTGTTTCACCATTATACTTTGTATTTGTCCAACCGGAGTTTGCTTTGTTTATTTTGAATTCAAGAATATTTTTTTCTACAGAAGAAGTATCCATATCTTCAAAATAAGAAGGTGGAACTAAATCAAAATTTTCTTCTGAAGAAATCCAATATTTTGCTCCAGCAATATTGTACAAGCTTATATAGTTTTTATCATAACCATAATACAAGCTATCATCCGAAGTATTGATTAGATTTATATATTCTTCTTGTTCACTATTATAAGCGTTGTCATTAGTCGAAACCCCAGCAATTTCTCTTGCAAGGTCGGAATAATTGTAGTTTAAACTATAGTAATCACTTGTTTGATCAATGTGAGAATTAGAGCCATCGCCATTAATTACCCTATAAAAGCTAGAATCAGTTTCTTTAATAATATTTGATACATCAGAATCAATAGATAATGTTTGCTTGGTTGCACTATTTACAGCTGTTAAACAATACATTGATATACATGCTTCAAAGACAATTGAGAAAGATATTGCTTTTACACCTTCTTTTTTAAATGCAATTAAAACAAAAGTAATTAATATTGGAAGTGCAAGTTCAATATAGAACTCTTTATATCCTAATGCCTCATTGTTAACTCTATATACAACATATGTAATAAACATAATTGCTAGGCTTATTGCGTAGCCTATAAATATGTATTTATTTTTTTCTTCATTATAATTATCAATGTTAAATAGAATTATTGATGAAATAAATAACAATAATAAGTAATACACAAAGGTATTAGATTTAAAAATTAGTGATAGTACTATAAATAGTACAGTAAAAATTCCTGCTAGAACTTGTTTTTTAGCATTGGAAGTAAAAATGTATGGAAGCATCATTAAAGCACCAACGCTAGTATATAAACTAATACTAGTATCGCTTATTGTTTTTGACGCAGTGAATAACGAAACAAACAAAGCGAATATGCTGTCGCTTGTTTCTCCGGTTACATATTGTAGACATGGTAAACATATAAATGATGTTAAGCCAGCTGATAAAATTATTACAGCTAATGTTTTAATAATAGTTAACGCCAATTTACTGTCTTTGGTATCAATAATTCTATATACTGCATAAATAGATAATAAAATCATCGACTGTATCCATAAAGCTGGATAAGTCAACAGTAATAAAAATATTGATATTATTAGTCCAATGTATTTGTTTTCACTAATAGCTTTTTCGATATAGTATAAAACAAATGGTACTATGCAAAAGAAATCAAAGTAAGCTGTTGCATATTTATTTAACAATAAACTAGAGAAAGCTATCATCAAGCTTATCATGATGATGTTATTTCTGTTTTTACTTAATTTAGATAGCCATAGGGAAGAGCCTATACCTAAAGTAACAAGTTTAAAGATATTTAAATAAAGAACACAAGATGGTATCCAATCTTTCTTCAAAAGTAGAACGAGTAAATTAAATGGACTTAAAAAATTATTTAAATATAAATTATAAACACTAGATCCTAAGCCTAAAGACCAATCATATGATGAAAAGTTTAAATCATGTATTCTTTGGTAATAAGCAAGCAAGAATTTTACTTGATTATAAGAATCGGTGTTTTCTGATAAGAAAAATTGTGAAGCGTTTTCTACAATGGTTTCTCTAAAGATAAATATACTTATAAAAATAATGCTAAGTGTAAGTACCAATTGCTTGCTTGGATAATAATCATATTCTTCTTGTTTATTAAATATTCCATAGACTAGAACTATTAAGAAAATATTATGTCCAATTATAAAGGCATAATTTTCCATCATGCCATAAATCAGCACCAATAATAATACCAACACTAGACCATGTTTTTTCTCATTAAACAAAGATTTAAAAGTAATATTAAATAAATACGCAAAAACAAGCCAGCCAATAATTCCATAAGATAGTACAAAATTAATAAATGACATATCTAAAACGTAATACCAGTTATCGCCTATATATGCGCCAGCTAAACCTGACTTTAATATTTCATTTCCGAATAGATTGACTCCATAAACGTCTAAATAGTGACTTGCAAGAAAAATTCTTGAAGAAAATAAACTATCTAATTTAATAGCTAGTGGATTTCCTAGCCTATAAAGAAAAAACAATCCAAAAGAAACCAAAGTTAAAATCAAAAAGGAATTTCTAATAAATATTTGGATGGGCTTATTTTTTAAAATGCTTATTTTAAATTTAAAGATTAGGAAAAATATTATTGCTAAAGAAAGAATAATCATGCTTGATCTACTTCTAGCTATGACATAGTTAGCTACAACAAAAAATAAACAAACAATTAGACTTAAAGGATTCTTGCTTTTTCTTGTTAAATATAAGAATTCAATCCCCACTATCATTAGTTCGCATCCGAATGTGTTGGCATGATCAAAACCCATTGTCAGTCTGCTTACTTGCCAATGAGAATCTCCAGCTTTTAAGATGAACATTATTATTTCTAATGCTAAAAGACCACATCTTACAATTGCATCTCTAGTTATTACCTTATCTATGTTTAAATCTCTAATAGCTAGTATAGCAAGTAGCGCAAATAACAAATAATATTTTTTTGATGTCACAGATACAATCGTTATTATTAGGAAAGTTAGAGATATTTTAATTAATGTTTTTTTACTAATTGGTTTATAGACAAAGTCGGTAATTATTAGTCCAAGCAAAATAAAAAAACCTATTGTTCTAAAAGTGTTTAGCGGCCCCCAAGTTATGTAACTACTGTATTGCCAAACACTTTCAAACATATAAAAACTAGTAATTAGTGCCTGGGCAATAGTAAATAATGTTAATTTTGTTTTTGAATTCATGGTATATGTTATACAATCCTTTATTTGATGTTGTTGCTTTTTTCGCTATTTGAATAAATTTTATAAAGAAGCTTAGCTATTGGCTTTGGCCAATATAGGGCCATAATGGAAGCATCTTCGGTTTGTCTAATGTTGTTTTCTAGCGATTTTGTAGTGGTTGATTCTCTATAGATTCTATGTCCCATAAGTAATTTTGGGACATAGACAAAGGAACCTTCTTTATTAGATAGTTCTGACCAAGTTTTATAGTCAACGCTACATTTAAAATCGGTATTGTAAGGAGATTTACCACAAGCTTCTTTAACTAAAGTTACTGTAGGACAAGATATAGAATCGCCAAAGCTTAATATTCTTTGTCTTACTTTCTTATTTAATTGATTCTTTTGTTTAAGGTAGGGGCGATTCATAATCCTTTTTATATTTAGATTAAGATTTTTTGATACCTTTTCATTATTTCTAATTTCATAATAATCTGTAAAGATAATTATTGGATTAATTGAATTGTTTGCGTATTCTAAGATATTTTCTAGATAATTTGGTTCATAAATATCATCTTGGTGAGCGATTGTGACTAATTTCTTATTTACATTATCATAGGCATAGTTCCAATCTTTTGCTAGACCGCCATCTTTGTTGACTATAACTTCAATATTATATTTGCTGGCTAAACTATTAATG
>CAVDDT010000062.1:0-5008 GCA_963607765.1 Paratractidigestivibacter sp.
TTTTATCATTTGTTTGATTTTATTTTTGTGAATACTTTATCTTTCGGCAATATCATTAATAGTCTTAATGGCACCGATAATAAAGTTATATGGTGGCTTCATGAGTCTAAAATCGCATATACAGTTACTGATGGTTCAATTAAAGATTTGCCAATTGATTTAAGCGATAATATCAATATTTATGCAGTAGGCGATTACGCAAAAAAGAGATTACATGAGTTTAGGCCAAAATATAAAGCAAATGAGTTATATTATTTCTTGCCTAATAAGATAAATGTTTCAGATGAAAATTATAAGTTTGGTTTTGAAGACTCAGACAAGATAGTTTTTGGAATGGTTGGCACTTTAGAAGTAAGAAAAGGATATGAAGTTTTATTGAATGCTTTAGATATAGTAGACAACAAAAATAAGATTAAGTTTGTGCTAGTTGGCAAAAATGATAATCAAGATATATATGATTCAATTAAAAACTATAGTGGCGAAGTAGAAATTGAATATATTGAAAAAATAGATAATGATTTAATGCCTTTATTCTATAAAAATATTAATTGTTTAATTTGTGCATTATTAGATGATCCTATGCCTATTGTAGTAACTGAAGCATGGGAATATGGTGTTCCCGTAATATGTTCTATAAGTACTGGCAGTGCTTCTTTAATAGAAAAATATGGCGGTGGAATTATTTATAAAGATAATTCTTCTTTAGAATTGGCTAAAACTATAGATAGATTTATCTTAAATGAATACGATAACAAAAAGATAATAGATGATGGTCATAATATTTATACAAAACTGTTTACTGAGAAAGCGTTTAATCAAAAATTTGATAAATTATTAGAGAAGATATCATGAATAATAAATTAAGACTTCGTATAGATGAAGAAAGAAGAATTTCTAATAAAACTATTTTTGTTAGGGGTTGGGCAAGTGATGAAAATGGTAATCCGGTAGATTCAATACTTGTTAAAAAGAATGGAAAAATAAGCAAGATAGAATTTAACAATGAAAGAAGAGATGATGTTTTAAAGATTATCTATGGTAAGGATATAGATGAATACAAAGTTGGTTTTCAAATATATGTTGATAATCTTGATTCTTTTACTTTGATTTTTGCAAAAGGAGAATATAAAAAAGAGTTTAGAGTTTCTTTTGTGTCATTGATTATGATGAAGGTACTTTCAAAACCTAATAAAGTAGAAGATACGAAATTGTCATATGAAGAATACTACAAGCTTACTAAGCCTTCTATTGGTGAATTAAATAGACAAAGAAAATTAAATTTAAGCAAATGTCCTAAATTTTCTATCATTGTTCCTTTATATAACACTCCTATAAAATTCTTAAAAGAGATGCTTGATTCGGTAATTAATCAAACCTATAGCAAATGGGAATTGTGTTTAGCTGATGGCAGTGATAAAGAACATATTGAAGAAATAAGCAAAATAATTAAACAGTACCAAGAAAAAGATTCTAGGATAGAGTATAAGATTCTAGAGAAAAATTTAGGTATTTCAGATAACACTAACGAAGCTTTAAAAATGGCAAATGGTGATTTTATAATTCTTTTTGATCATGATGATTTATTGCGAGAGGATGCTTTATATGAATTTGCCAAGGCTATAAAAGAAAACGATCAAATAGATTGCATATATTCAGATGAGGATAAAACACATGGCGAAGATTTATTTGAGCCACATTTTAAGCCTGACTATAATATTGATTTACTTTGTTCTAATAATTATATTTGTCATTTGTTTGGCGTAAGAAAGAAACTTGTTGATATATATGGTGGGTTTAGAAAAGAATATGATGGATCACAAGATCATGATTTCATATTAAGAATGTGTGAAAATGCAAGATATATAAAGCATATTCCTAAGGTTTTATATCATTGGCGTGTGCATAATAATTCAACAGCTCAAAACCCCGAAAATAAAATGTATTGTTTTACAAGTGGTCAAAAAGCTGTTAGAGATCATTATCAAAGAGTATGGCCTAATTTAAAGATAGATAGAGTGGAAAATGGAGCAAGCTTAGGTATTTATCATACAATATGGTATTTTGATGAATATCCTTTAATATCAGTTATAATTCCAAACAAGGATCACACTGATGATTTAGACAAAGCTATACGTTCCATGATTAAAAAAGGCACTTGGCCTAATCTGGAATTTGTTGTGGTTGAAAATAATTCTACTGAAAAAGAAACTTTTGAATATTATAAGAAGATACAAGAAGAGTTTAATAATGTGAAGGTTGTTTATTATAAAGGAGAATTTAATTATTCTAAGATTAATAATTTTGGTGTAAAGTATGCCAAAGGAAACTATTATCTTTTAATGAATAACGATGTTGAGCTTATAGAAAAAGATTCTTTAAAAGAAATGGTGGGCTACCTTCAAAGAGATGATGTAGGCATAGTAGGATGTAGACTGCTGTATTCAGATAACACCATACAACATGCAGGCGTTATAATCGGAATCAATGGGATTGCTGGTCATGCGTTTGCAGGGTATCAATCTGAAGAAACATATTTTAATAGAGCGTTACAGGTACAGGATTATTCTGCAGTAACTGCTGCGGTGCTTTTAACTAAAAAAGAAGTCTATGATTCTGTAAATGGGTTTGATGAAAGCTTTAAAGTGGCCTTTAATGATACTGATTTTTGTTTAAGAGTAAGACAACTTGATAAACTTGTGGTATACAATCCTTATGCATGTTTCTATCATTATGAATCTAAATCTAGAGGATTAGATGATACACCGGAAAAGAAAAGAAGATTTAATCAGGAAATAGCTTTATTTCTAGATCGATATGAGCGCTTGCTTGAAAAAGGGGATGAATACTATAATCCAAATTTGTCTTTATGCAGTGGGGATTGGTGCATAAAGGACTTAAGAAAAGAAAAGATAGGGAAACAATTCTATTCTAAGGATGATATACGTCAAATTAAGAATTATTTATAAATAAATTTATGTCAAGAACTAATAATATATGAATGAAATGATGGTGCTATCTAATGTGCAAAAATAAAATTAATTTAATAATAATTGCTTGCTTATGGGCTTGTATGTTTTTTATCTTTAATCCTTTTGATAATAGTGCTCAATCTAATGTGT
Source organism: Paratractidigestivibacter sp. (assembly GCA_963607765.1). Lineage (GTDB taxonomy): Bacteria > Bacillota_I > Bacilli_A > Erysipelotrichales > Erysipelotrichaceae > Colivicinus. The sequence continues at coordinate 3,120 of CAVDDT010000062.1, forward strand.
CTGTAGAGTATGGTTCTCCATCCAAAGTTATTGGAGAAATAACTTTGGAAACAGTAATTGAACAACCGTTTACCGTTGATAATCAAAATGGTTTTAATGGTTTACAACTACAATTAGCAACATATGCTCGAACAAATACTGGTCATCTTTATATAAATATTATTAATGGTGAAGATATGTCAATTATATATGATGAAACTATTGATGTCTCTAAAGTAGATGACAATTCATGGTATTCTTTGAAATTTGATTCTTCGCTTAATGAAGGAAATTATATATTGAGAATTCATAGTGATGGAACAAGTGGAAATGCAGTAACTATTCACTGTGGTGAAGATGAATTTGTAAACAACGCGACTATTAATGGGGTTGATACAGGCTTAGTTTTAAATTATAAGATTGATGTAAGTTGTCCTTGCATTTCGACAATTAAGATTGTTTGTTGGGTTATAGCGGCTGTGGCGTCACTTGCTGTGGCTTTCTTTTGTAAGAGCACTGATGAGAAAAGCTTTTTAATGATAGCAATTACTTTTGGAATACTTATGGTATTTTTAAATCCTTTCCCTCATGGTGTCGATGAAAGCACGCATTTCTTTAGATCATATATGATAGCTAGTGGAAATGTATTGGATGATGTTAGTGAAAATGGTGAAATAGGTGGCATAGTTTCTTCAAATTATGGGTCAATTGTTGATAAAGAGCTTTCAATTAAAACTTATTTTACTAATTCTAAATATTGGAACCAAAGTTTTAATGAAAAGACATCTTTCTATAAGAATCCATATATGTCTTCAGTTACTCCATTTAATCATGCGATTGCTTCTGTTGGCGTTTTTATAGGAAAAGTTTTAAATGCACCAGCTATTGTTGTTATTTTGCTTGGCAGAATAGCTAATTTAGCTTTTTATATAGTGTTTTCTTATTTGGCCATTAAAAAGGCTAAGTATTATAAAAATATATTTTTTATGGCGGCTTTATTGCCGTCAATTATATGGCTTAGTGCTTCTTATTCAATTGAACCAACATTAGTTGGATCTTCACTTTTATATATTTCTATTTGTCTTAGTTATTTCTTTGAAAAAGATAAAGATAAGGTTTCAATGATTGATATATTGCTACTGCTGGTATGTACTGCATTTATAGTCTCGGTTAAATACTTGATATATGCACCTATCTTATTGCTTTTCTTCCTTATTCCAAAAGAAAAATTTACTAAGAATCAATATAAGTTTGCATTGATTGCTGGAGTAACTATTGTTATTGTTTTGACTTTAATTCAATTAAAACTACTTGGTATGTATAACTTTACTGAGGATATAAATGGCGATGTTGATGTGAAAAGGCAGATAATATATATGTTTAAAAATCCAGTTACCGTTATTAGAAACTTTTTAGATTATGCATTTTCTAATTCATTTAATATATTAACTAGCACTAATGTTTTATATTCAAGCTTGAAATTTACCAAATGTATAAATATATTAGTAATACTTTCTTCTGTTATTGAAACAAAGAAATATAGCTTTAAGGATAATCATAAAACAAAGAAGCTTGTTTTATATTGCGTTTTAATTTGTTTAGTTTGTTATTCCTTGATAATAGTTGCACTATATGTAGGATTTACTCCTGTAGGCAAATTCGCTGTAGAAGGTATTCAACCTAGGTATTTTTATCCTTTTTTACCTCTACTAATGATCACGCTTTCTATGGTTGATGTTGAAAATAGAATCAAAGATTATGAGTATAAGATGGTTCTTGTATCACAAATTGGTTTAATATGCCTAGTAGTAGATACTTTGATTTATGTATTTGCTTAGCAATGTTCATTTTGCCCAATGCCTATCCTGCAATTTGCCCATATTCGCATAATGCCCTATAATAATATAGTC
>CAVDDT010000063.1:0-4890 GCA_963607765.1 Paratractidigestivibacter sp.
ATTCATCAGTTAATCCAACGCTTAGCAAAGTAAAAATTATTATAAAAACCATTAAGCTGATTAAATGTTTATTATTTCTATATATTTCTTTGCCATTGATAAGTATATATACAGTAGGTATCACATTGACGGTTCCTAATACGCCGAATATTGGTAAGCTATGTCTAGGAATAACATCTCCAGTTACAAACAAATAATTAAAAGAAAAATACGAACAAATGTTTTGCATATATTTAAAAAATTCTTTTAGCAAATTTTCGCCTTTGAAAACAATAAGCATTGAAGCCCAGTTATTAAATCCCAATTGAAAAAATATGCTATAAGCCAAAGGCAAAGCAAACAAAGTACTAAAAACGAAAATTAATACAGCTTCAATTTTGTTTATTTTTTTATTTTTCAAGGCATAAATAAAACAATAAATCCATAATGCTACTGCCGGAATTCTATTTGGAGGGTATACAGTCGCTAATAAGACTAAAGATGAAAACGAAATAACGCAGTATAAATATTCTCTTTTAGGACTATTTTTTTCTTTGATGAGCTTGACGTAAAAGAAAAAGAATATTGAAAAATACAAAGGAACTAATGTTGGGTCCCATATTCTATTAGCTTGAACAAACCCCCAAGGCAAAGTTAGTAGCACAAAAAGAACCACTAATGCTATTTTTTTGTTATTTGTCCATACCTTAATGGTGGCAGACACAAGCACGCAAGAAGCGATTGTTATAATTTGAAGAACCCATCTAACCCTTAGTACACCGGCTTTTATAACTAAGCATACCAACACCATAGGATATATAAATGCAAAAGTTGTGGAACCAGCTCCAATTCTAGAAAATAAAGGAAAGCTTTGCCCATAAACATCCTTCCCGGTTTTGATTATTGAATCGATGCAAGATAGGATTTCTTCTTCGTCACTATAAACATCCAAGCCATATGTTGATAACAATCTGCACGCAACAACAGCCACAAACAATCCTGCTATCAAAATTTTTTTCTTATTTATTTTATTTTTTACTTCTTGTAGCATCATAATAAGTATTTTACGACATATAAAATATTTTTTCACCTTGATGCACATTCTTATTTGAAATCACCATTATTTCCTTATAGAATTATGTGTATGAAGGTTAATGAAAATGATGTACTGCATGCTATTCAAAGTAAAAAAATTATAATTCCTTTTATTTCTTTTATAGCTATTTGTTTTGGTTTGTTTTTCGCTCTATGTGTATGGAATTCAGATAAAATAAAAGAAATTGATGTTTCGTCTTACACAAAAGATTCTTCTAGAAATTATTCATACTATATTGATGAACTATATTATGAAGATACCAATATATATTTAAAAAACAACATCGTTAAAATGTCCGGATGGTTTACAAAAGCTAACGAAGAAACAAGTGACGTATCTATAAAAGTGGTTTTTCAAAATATGAGTACGGGTAAGTACTATTTAATGCCTACTCTAATGATAGCTAGAGAAGAAGTTACTTCTTTTGTAAATGACGGTTATAATCATCAATATAGCGGTTTTTCAATGAATGTTATTTATAAAAGATTAGATAAAGATGCTGACTATAAAATTTATATTCTATACAGCTTTAATGGGGCCTATTATTTGGTTGATATGAATTTCACTTTAAAAACAACAGGAGAAAAAAATGGTTAATAATTTAAAAAACAATAATAAATTGTTATTTGTATTTACTTCTCTTCTTTTTGCTATCGCATTATGCTTTTCTACAATGTTTGGCGATGATTTATATTTGATGCACATTGATGGAAACAATTTGATTGACTATTGGAATACCGCAAGCAATATGTATTCAACTTGGTCTTCTAGAGTATTAATTAATTTTTTAATTTATTTTTTTACCAACCATAATATCATATATTGGGCCTTGTTGATAGGAATAAGCATGTATTCTCTTTTATATGCTTTATCTAAATTATTTGGAACAAATGATAGATATAGTTTTATATTTATTGTTTTTGTTATTATGTTTTTCCCATTTAAAGAAATATCTACTGCCGGTTGGATATCTACAACAGTTACTTATTTTAGTCCAGTAGCATTTGGTTTCTTGGGACTTATTCCAATTAAAAAACAATTATATAAAGAAGAATATAAAGTATACGAATACTTTACATATTCTATTAGCTTGATATTTGCTTGTAGCAATGAACAAGTTATGGCCCTATTACTAGCATGCTATGTTATAGGAACAATATACTTATTATTTAATAAAAAGTGTTCTATCTTCTTTATATTTCAATTATTGATAGTGATTACAGGTGCAATTGTTGTGTTACTTTGCCCTGGTAATTCAGCCAGAAAAGCAAGCGAGATTGCTAAATGGTTTCCAACTTTTAATTCAATTAATATAATCACCAAATTAGATATTTGTTTTTCAACAACAATGAAATGGTTGCTATTTGATACTGCTTTCTTTCCTTTATTTACTATTATTCTTACTTACCTAATGTGGAGAAAGTATAAAGATTCTTTAACTAGATTAATTTCTTTAGTTCCAAGTGTTGTTTTGGTTTTGTGTAATTATCTTAAAAATATAACTTCAAGCTTATTCCCATATCTATCTATTTTAAATGATGATATTCCTTTTTATGGATTAGTTAACGCAGGCGATATCAATCATACGGAAGCTTTTGTTATATATTTTGTTTGGATTCTAATTATGTTGATTGTTATATATGAAATTATTAAACTATCAGATTCTTTAACAACGCTGCTTGCTAGTTTAACTTTAGTTGGAGCTGGTTTTATCACTAGAATGGCCATGACATTATCACCAACAATCTATGCTTCAGGATACAGAACTTGTGCTGTCTTTATGTTTTCTTTGATGGCCTGTCTAATCTTGCAAGTTAGCAAATCAAAAATTGATACAAGCAAATTTAAATATATTTTACTTGTATCAATCATTTTGAATTTTATTAATTTTACATTTATTATAGCTACTACAGTTGCATAACTATTGGTAATAATAGAATACAACTTGGTTCAAATACATATAATTTTTATTTACTGTAAGATTATTTTCATTATAAGAAACATCATATAAGCTTCCATCGCAAATATCTGAATCTAAGTCAGCTTCTTTCCACATCTTTAAAAAATTATCATCAGTAGAAATTATATAAATAGCTCCATATTTAGATAATTCTTCTTTAAACTCTTCAACATTTATTGTTGAATAGTCTATATAATCTTCGTTTGTAATATCAATCTTTACCCCACTTAAGTCAGACCTATCGATAGGATCATTTCCTTCATTTTTCTTATCCACTACTAGAACATTAGTAAATAATGTTTGAGTAGGTGTAAAAGATGGAATGATTTGATAAAAATTATCAAATTCCACAAACAACAACATCACTACTATAGTTATTAAATTTTGTTTTATATCGATTAGTTTTGTAGAAGCAACCATCAGGCATAACGCAAATCCCGCTATTAGATATGAATTCATATATCTATCAAATGAAGCAAGTTCTAAAGCTTCTTCATAGCTAAACGAAAACATATATAGCATCAACATAGTGAAACTATAAGCTATACTTCCAAATAGATATACTCCAGCTAGATAATAATTATTTTTAATTTTTAATATGCATAAAATAAAAACTTGAATTAACACAACCACAAAGAAAGATAACTTAATAGGATGTAAGAATAAAGGCCTTGTGAACAGTTCCTTAATAAAGTAGTGAAATACTTCAATTCTGTAAGCTGATTCTTCGGATATGCCACTACCTTTTATTAAAGCAAGTATCTCTTTTAAAACATCGCTCACACTAAATTGACCAACAATCCCATAATTTTTAATGACTATTTTCCATGTCATATATATTAGGAATGGAATAATTATTAGAAAAATGAGTGATTTTATATAATCTTTCTTTTTATCTATAAAGAATACTTTTATTAGCGCAAACAACATCACCAGCATGTAAAATGGTAGTCCCATTTGTTTCATCATAAGAAGTGTTGCCAGACACAATGATAATAATGCATAGAAAACCGTGTTATATTCTTTCTCTTTATATACAAGAAACAAGGAAAATGCCAAAAATATACATAGTGTCCAATCCACATATATAGTGTTATACATAAATGCCCAATCACTAGCTGTTGTTGTTCTTGAATTGATTAAGCCAAACAATACAATTGCAATTAATAACAAGAATGATTTTATATAATCTTTTTTATTTTTTATGTCATATTTAGAAAATAATGGCATAAACAAAGACCACATAAATGAAACTAAGCCCATATATAAATACGGTTCTTTATAAGATCCTGCAAATAAGCACCATAATGTTTCTAAAAGGCAAAAGAAAGGTGGATAGTCCTTATGAGTTCTTAGAATTGATTCTGGAAGAGAATAAAATCCATTTAATCTAAATGTTTCTCTAACCATTGTTCCCCAATGCATGAACTCATCACAAGCTTCAAATCCTTTGTTGTGATATAGGATGAAAGCATAAATTAGTAATATGTAATAAGCAATAAAACCAATTGTTAAGTAATTGCTTTTAAATTTATCTCTAAATTCAGCATCTTTAATAGATTTATATACAATGTAAATTATTGATAATAATCCAATTATTAAAGAAACATAGTATCCTAATCTTAATTGGTTGAAATATGCAAATAAATATAAAATTAATACTCCAAATATATATGAAAAAGGAATAACATTTTCAAACTTTCTTTTAGTTAATAGCACTAATAAAGAACTTATTGATAGCATCCAAAAGATAGATGTTAAATAAAACATTAATCTTTACCTTCTAAATCTTTTAACACATCATTCATATGACACTCAAATAAGTATCTCTTTGTGTTCTTAATAGAATCTAATA
>CAVDDT010000064.1:0-4876 GCA_963607765.1 Paratractidigestivibacter sp.
CCTGTATATATTAAATCAAAGGAAATATCTTGTTTCTTCCATACATTAGTAAAAGAAGTGATATCTATATCTTGTGTAATATATTCTTTATAGCCTGTATGATTCGATAGCAATAATGTTGGAAGTGGTATGGTTTCTATTTTGTATGATGAAATAATTGGCATCATACATGTAAGAGAACTTTTTCCAATTAAGCTTAAATCATTTATTAATAGTGCTTTCTTTAATTTGTTCATATTGAAATTATAATATAATAACTTTATAAATAAAGGAGAATAATGATGATTATTCAAAGCAAAAGAGTTTGGGTTGCAGATCAATTCTTTCCTTTTCAAATTGAAATACAAGATGGAAAGATAACTAGTATGTATCGTTATAATACTAGAGAAGTAGATATTGACTATGGTGATCTTAGAATTGTGCCTGGTTTTATTGATATTCATTGTCATGGTGCATATGGTTTTGATACAAATGATGCCAATCCTGAAGGACTAAGAAATTGGAGTAAGAACATTGTAAAAGAGGGCGTCACAGCCTTCTTGGCCACTACTATTACTCAATCAGAAGAAGTATTAACTAAAGCCGTTAGCAATGTAGCTGATGTTATGGAAGAAGGATATGAGGGAGCTGAAATTTTAGGTATTCACTTTGAGGGTCCTTTCCTTGATATGAAATATAAGGGTGCTCAACCTCCTGAATATATCGTTAAGCCAAGTGTTGAACTATTTAAGAAGTACCAAGAAGCTGCTAGAGGACATATTAAATATATTACTATGGCAACCGAACATGATGATGATTTCGCTTTAACTAGATATTGTGCTAGCCATGGTGTTGTAGTCTCTATTGGCCATTCTGCTGCTACCTATGAAGATGCGGTAAAAGCTTATGCTAATGGTGCTAGATCATTAACTCATGTCTATAATGGCATGTCACCTTTTACACATCGTGCTGTAGGACTTGTTGGTGCTGCTTATAGAATAAGAACAATGTATGGCGAAGTAATATGTGATGGAAATCATTCTACTTATGTTGCCTTAAACAATTACTTTATGTCTAAAGGGCCAGACTTTGGAATTATGATTTCTGATGGACTTTTAGCTAAAGGTGCACCAGCTGGAAGTAGACACATGTTTGGTGGCAATGAAATAGAAGTATATCCAGATGGTTCTGCCCATTTAGTAGAAGCAGGAAACTTAGCTGGTTCTACATTAAACATTAATAAAGGTTTAATGATTCTTGTTGAAAAGGCATTAGTTCCATTTAATTATGCGATAAATTCTTGTACATTAAATCCAGCTAGGTGTCTTGGAATAGATGATCGAAAAGGCTCTATCAGTGTAGGAAAGGATGCAGACTTAGTTGTCTTAAATGATGATTATTCTGTTTTACAAACTTATTGTTTTGGTAAAGCACAATTATAATAATAAAAAACTATTAAGAAGAATGGGGTCAGCTTAAGAATGACTCCATTTAATTTATTTGAACATTCAAAAAGTCGAGGATTAGCCTCGACTTTTTTAAAGGGATTATTTTAAATTGTTTATTATTAAACTACTTTAATAATTTCTTGAATTCATCTGCAACGAATTGTACTTGTAAACCAACTACAACTTGTACATCATTTTTGCCAGGTCTAACAATACCAGAAATGCCTGCAGACTTGATTTTCTTTTCGTTTACTAGAGTGTTGTCTTTAACTACGACTCTAAGTCTAGTAGTACAATTACCAGCAGATTCGATATTATCTTTTCCGCCTAATCCTTCAAGAATAACTTTAGCAACTTCAGTATAATCATTGTTAGCTAAAGTAGCAGCCTTTTCTTCATCAGATACATCGTCGTCTTCTCTGCCTGGAGTCTTTAGATCGAATTTAACAATTGCGAATCTGAATACTAAGTAGAATACAACAAATGCTCCAATGCCAAGAGGAATGATCATCCAAGTTTTGGCAGCAGCTGGTAAGCTTGCAGAGAATACTAAGTCAGTTAAACCTGCAGAGAATGAGAAACCAGCTCTAAAGCCAGCGTAACAAGTGATGACTGTAAAGATTCCATATAATGCAGCATAGATTAAGTATAGTACTGGAGATAAGAACATGAATGCAAATTCAAATGGTTCAGTAACGCCACATACAAATGCTGAAATAGCAGCAGATAATACGATACCCATACAGATTTTCTTCTTGTTGTCTTTAGCACATTGAATCATAGCTAAAGCAGCACCAGGAATACCGAACATCATACAAGGGAAGAATCCTGACATGTAGATACCAAGATCCCAGCTTAATCCAGCACTAGCAGTTGTATCGCCAGCCCAGAAGTGACTTAAGTCGCCAAGGCCGATTGTATCAAACCAGAATACATTATTTAATGCATGGTGCAATCCAGTAGGGATTAATAATCTGTTGAAGAATGCATATAAACCAGCACCCCAGTATCCAAGTCCAGCAATACCATTGCCAAGAGCAACTAGACCCTTGAAGAATACTGGCCATACAAATAGTAATACAACAGAAGTTAAGATAGCTACACATGCAGAAACGATAGCTACACATCTCTTACCAGAGAAGAATGCTAACCAATCAGGAAGTTTAGTGTTCTTGAACTTGTTGTAGCAAGTTGCACCAATAATACCAGATAAGATAGCGATAAATGGATTAGAAATCTTATTGAAGGCAATAGTTTCAACTTCATCAAGAGTTCTAATTGTAGAAACAGCACCAGTTGATAATAATGTAGTAATCATTAACCAAGCAACTAAAGCTGCTAGAGCTGCTGTACCATCATTATCGTCAGCCAAACCAACACCAACACCGATAACAAATAGCCAAGCCATGTTATCAATAACAGCACCACCTGCTTTAACAAGATAGAAACCAACTGTTTGGGCAAAACCAACAACGTCACCACCTTGCATTGTAGATGGACATAATGCATATCCAATGCCCATCAAAATACCACAGACAGGTAGACATGCAACTGGAAGCATTAACGCTTTACCAAGTTTTTGTAAAAACTTCATTCCAATTCCTCCTTTATAGAATGACAATCCCTTTATACTAAGCCAAATAGGCTATGTATCAACTTAAAAGTAGATTAATTCATCTACCGTATTTAAGAAAACAAATTATCAATAAATATCGTATTTAGCGACAATTCCCTTACTTTTATGATGTGATTATATCATGTGAAAAGTAGATTATGTGAAGAAATCACATAATTATATGAAAAAAATGAAAGCGTTTTCTTTCAAGTGCTTATGAGCCTTTTAAATAAACCTTTTTGCAAAAATAAAAATGAAAATTTTTATAAATTATGTTACACTATTTCAAGTGAGGGAGTAACTTTCGCAATAGCGTGATAAGCCAACAATCCCGACGCAAGTCTGGCTTATCTTAAAAAGTGAGACTCATGTATCTAACTTAAGTTGTACATGAGTAAATATTTATATCTATTTAACTCATGTATACACATGAGTTTTTTATTTTGAAAGGATGGGTATGGAAAAGTATTATTTAGAAAATAGTGAAACTGTTTTAAAAGAACTTAATTCTAATGAAAATGGTTTAACTAGCAAAGAGGCTGAAAAAAGACTTCTTGAAAATGGCAAAAACAAGTTAAAAGAAGCAGACAAAGAAACATTATTCCAAAAGTTTGTTGGTTCAATTAGCGATCCAATGATTATCATGTTGTTGGCTGCTGCTGCACTTCAAGCTGTAGTAAACGCTTTACAAATGAAAGATGGCTTTAAGTTATCTGAATTTGCTGATGTAATTATTATTTTGGTTGTTGTAATTATTAATACAATCATGTCTTTAGTTCAAGAAACTAAGGCTGAAGGAGCTATGGACGCTTTGATGCAAATGACAGCTTCCACATCTAAAGTATTAAGAGATGGCAAAGTTGCTGTTGTAAAGAGTGAAGATATTTGTGTTGGTGATGTAATTGTTTTTGAAGCAGGAGATACTGTGCCTGCCGATTGTAGAATTATTGAATCACATTCTCTAAAGGCAGAAGAAGCTGCTTTAACTGGCGAATCTGTTCCTGTTAATAAATTAATTGATGTTTTAAATTTGCAACAAGGAAAAGAAGATGTTGCTTTAGGCGATAGAAAAAATATGTTATACAACGGTTCTACTGTTGTCTATGGTAGAGGCAAGGCTGTTGTATGTGCATGTGGCATGGATACTGAAGTTGGAAAGATTGCTGATGCGTTGAATAATGCAACTAAGGAATTAACACCTCTTCAAAAGAAGATGACTGAATTGTCTAATTTCTTAACTAAATTAGTTATTGGAATTTGCATTCTAGTATTCGTTGTAGGTGTTGTTGAATCGGCAATTCTAACCGATGATCTTACATTAGCTGACTTTGGATCTATAGCATTAGACACATTTATTGCAGCAATTGCTTTAGCTGTAGCCGCAATACCAGAAGGACTACCAGCTGTTGTAACAGTAATTCTATCAATTGGCGTTAGTGCTATGGCAAAACGTCAAGCATTAATTAGAAAGTTAACTGCTGTAGAAACACTAGGTTGTACAAACATTATTTGTTCAGATAAAACTGGTACTTTAACTCAAAATAAGATGACAGTTGTTGAGCATTATGCTAGTGATGAAAAACTATTAGCTAAGGCTATGGCTTTGTGTTCTGATGCATCTATTGAAAAAGATGAAGAAAACGCAACTGGTGAGCCAACTGAGTGTGCTCTTGTAAATTACGCTAATAAACTAGGCATGCCTAAATACGAACTTGAGAAAGTGGAGCCTAGAGTGGGTGAGGCACCATTTGATTCAAATAGAAAGATGATGTCTACTATTCATAAAGTAGATGGCAAATATTTCCAATATACTAAGGGTGCTCTAGATGTAATG
>CAVDDT010000065.1:0-4758 GCA_963607765.1 Paratractidigestivibacter sp.
AATTAGGTATTTAGATACTTTGCGAACTGCGGAAATTCGGTGTCACAACTAAAAAGTGCCTATTTTAGGCGCTTTTTTGGATATTAGAAAGCTAATATGTTTTCTTTATCTTCTTTGGTTATTTTTCTAATTACTTTACATGGCACGCCACACGCCACTACACCACTTGGCATATCTTTGGTGACAACACTTCCTGCGCCAATAATTGTTTCTTTACCTATTGTGATATTAGCGGTTATTGTGGAGTTTGCACCAATCCAAACATCATCTTCGATATTAATAGGACCAGATGTGGCAACACCCTGTCTTCTTTGTGTGGGGTCTTTTGAGTGTCCTGCACAAGATAGTACCACTCCAGGTCCAATAAAGACATTGCTTCCTATATTAATAGGAGAAGTATCTAACATTACACAATTATGATTTATTACCGTTAGTCCACTAGTATGAATATTGAATCCATAGTCACAATAGAAGTTTGGTTCGATAAAAGTAAGAGGGCTACAGTCGCCAAATAATTCATTTAGTATTTCTCTTTTTCTTTCATCTTGATTAGGAGCTAAATTATTATATTCGTAACATAGTTGCTTAGCTCTTGATTTAATATCATTTGGTATATTTCGATCGTTGTAGGCATGTGCCTTATTTTCTTTTAGTATGTCTTTTATTTCCATGTTTATTATTATATATTTTTGAAAAGGCTTTCAGTAAAAATATGGTAAAAAAGCCTGTTTTAAGCATTTTTGTCCTTTTAAATTGATTTTAAAAAGAATAACATTGATGATGTTGTCTAAGGGGGCAATTTTTAATATGAATATAATGTTATCGTTATCTGTAGCCATTCTTGCAGGTCTATTAATGACAAGAGTGCTTAAAATTTTTAAACTTCCTGCAGTAACTGCTTATTTGATTGCAGGTATCTTAGTTGGACCATATGTTCTTGGTCAATTAAATATTGAGGGACTTGGTTTCCTTAATATGGAGGAGGTAGAAACTCTATCTCTTGTTTCTGATGTAGCTTTAGGCTTTATTGCCTTTTCTATTGGCAATGAGTTTAGATTAAAAGAACTTCAATCAATTGGTAGACAAGCATTTATCATTGGTATTTTCCAAGCTTTAGCTGCTGCACTATTAATTGACTTAGCTCTTGTAGGTATTGCGCTTGCTTTCCCAAGTACTTTAACTGTAGCTCAAGCTATTACACTAGGTGCTATTGGTACTGCTACTGCTCCTGCTGCTACTTTGATGGTTGTTAAACAATATAAGGCAAAAGGAAAACTAGTTGATCTTCTTCTTCCTATTGTTGCCTTAGATGATGCGGTTGGTCTAATTGTGTTTGCAGTGTCATTTGGAATTGCTAAGGCACTAGTTCTTGGAAACTTTAATTTGATTTCTATCATTGTTAATCCATTACTTGAAATTGTCTTGTCTTTATTATTAGGTGGAATGCTAGGCTTTATCTTAAATCAATTAGAGAAGCTATTTAATTCTAATCATAATAGATTAAATATCACTGTTGCCTTAGTTTTCTTGGCTGTAGCACTTTCTCAATTAAAGATTACAATGTTTGGCGAGGAAATTGGTTTTTCATCACTTCTTGTTTGTATGATGGCTGGAACAATCTTTTGTAATCTTTGTCCATTATCTGAAGATATCATGGAAAAGATTGATAGATGGACTAATCCGTTGTTTGCCTTATTCTTTGTAATATCTGGTGCTGAACTAGAATTAAGTGTCTTTAGCAATTTAAGCGTTGTCTTGATTGGCATTGTATATATTATTACTAGATCATTAGGTAAATACTTAGGCGCTTATCTAAGTGCTAAAGCTACAAAGTGTGACAAGGAAGTATGTGATAATCTTGGAATTTGTCTTCTTCCTCAAGCCGGTGTAGCTCTTGGAATGTGTGTTCAAGCTACAGCACTAGGGGAACAGGGAACTCTTATTAGAAATATCACTTTGATGGCTATCTTGATTTATGAACTTGTTGGACCACTATTAACTAAGCGTGCTTTACAAAGAGCCCACAATATTACTGAGATGCCTGATGATGTTAAGAATAGAAGAAAGAATAAGTTATCTTTAATTAATATTGTTTCTATTTTTATTAAAAAAGAAAATTAGAAAATATATGATAACCAAGGGACTTTATTTAAAAAGTCCCTTTTATTTTGAAAAAAATTTTTAAAAAAGTTATACATATAACCGAAATATAACCGGGGGTTTCTATAATAAAACCGTAAATGGAGATAGACTATGCGAAAATTACTGTTGATGTTTCTAGTCTCGCTTAGTTGTTTCATCACTCCTTTATCGCTTTATGCGGATAATGGTGATACAGAGACGATTGCAGATGAAGAAACTCCTGAGAAAGGAAAGAAGATGTATAACCAAACTTATTCTTGTATATTAATTGCTGGTTTGGCTATACTAGGTGGATGTGTTGTTTACTTTAACAAAGGAAAACAAGAAGAAGTCATCTTGGAAGTAAATGATACAACACTTAATGATGATGGTAGTATGACTGTTACTCTTGGTTATAAGAATCCAAATAAAAAAGGGATTACTATTGATCAAAATAAGTTAACAGTTACACAGGGCTCAGCCATCATCTTAAAGAAAGATGAAATTGAAGATTTAGAGCCAGGTGTTCATCAAAATGTTCTTACTGCAGTTATTAATGAAAACACTAACTTAAGTTGGAATGTGAATGGTGAAACTATTTCCATAGATGGAAAAGAATTATTAAATATGAAAGGGGATAAGTAAATGAAAAACAAATTAAACAAAGTATTTTCTAAGATTACAAGTTGTTTATTATCAATGTTGATGATTGTTACTTGTATCAGTGTTTCTACTGTTGTGGCAGAAGATGAACCTACTACTGATACAACAGAACAAACTTCTGAAGTAGCAGCTGTTTCTGAAGAAGAAAACACAAGTTTCGAAGCAGTTGAAGCTACTGTAGAACAAACTGCAGATGTTCAAAATACTGAAGAACCAAAACAGGAAGAAATAACAAATACAGCAGCTGAAACAACAGTGGTTGAGGAAGCTCCAAAAGCTGAAGAAACTACTGCAGAACAAAATACAGTTGAAAAAGTAGATACTGATATAGCTGAAAAAACAACTATTGATGAAGAAGCTTATGAACCTGTATCGGCTGAAGCTGGTTTAGCTACTAAAGGTGAAGCTATTGAAACAGTGAATAGTGAAGAAAATTCTATTGAAAATAAAGCTGAAGTTCTTGAGGCTGAAGCAGCAAGCAATGAGGTAGCTCTAGCAGAAGAAGATGCTACTGAAGAAGAAACAATTGATTTAAACAATATGTCTTCTGATGAAATTTTCAATTATCTTATGAGCATCTCCGCTGAAGAAATGGAAGCTTTATATGACTTATATGATGTTGATACATTAACCGCAAACTTCACTGAAGAACAAGAAAATTTATTAACTGCTCATTTCGGTGGTGGTGAAGAAGACATTGAAACAACTAGGCTAGAAGATAAGAATATTGCAGTTGGCGATAGTGTCCAATTAAAAGGCAATGGCTACTACAATATTTCATGGGAATCGAGTGATCCTAATGTTGCTACTGTAGATCAAAACGGAGAAGTTAAAGGGGTTTCTGAAGGAAAGGCCAAAATAACTCATACATACTATACATTTTTAGGCGAGCGCAAAAAAGAAGAATGTACAATCACTGTTAGCAATAATAAAGAAGCAAAGGCTCAAGTATTCCTTCTTGTAAGCCCAACCGGCAATCCTGATTCGAATACTTCAGGTGACTGGTTACCAAGCGGTGGTTCATCATCATACATAGCTACTGTAAATGTTGCAAACTTTGGTGAAAATAAGAACTGCTATGACAATGTAGCTGGAAGAGTTATGAGCTGGCCAAGTGGAATGGAAAATGGCGTATTAACTAAAAATACTAGCTCAGATTCACTTTGGATGAAAATCTTTAAAAACTATAAAGCAAGTGTTGAAAAGGATTTAGGAGTCACAATCACTGTTGACGACGTTGAATCAATTACAGTTCAACCATATAAGATTTCTAATAATACTAGCGGCTATCACTTAGACTGCAAGGTTTCAATCAAATGCAAGGAAGTAGTAACCGCAAACTTCTATGTACAAGATGCTGGCGCTTCAGGATATGCACAATGGGGTAATGGTAAAAATGTAACTACTGGCGGATCTATTTCTGGTCCTGATTCAACTCCTGTAGCAACAAAGGTTGTTGATGGAATTACATATATTTTTGATGGATGGTATACAAATAGTGATTGTACAGGCGAAAAAGTAAGTTTCCCTACAACAATTAGCGCAAATACAAACTATTATGGTAAATATGTAGCAGAACCTAGAGAAGTAGTTGTTAGATACTATTTGAATGGCACTGATAAACTAATCGATTCAGTATCTGCTGAAGTAACAGAAAAGTCATATACTGCATCTCCAATTTTAATCGAAGGTTATACTGCTGTATCATCAGACTCAAAAACAGTAACAACTAAATCAGGTGAAACTGTATACATTGATTTCTATTATTATGAAAATGTTACATTAACCGCTAATTCTGCTGAATACCAATATAATGGCAAAGAACAATCAGTTTCAGGCTATACTGCAAGCATCCAAGAAGCAACATTTGAAGGCGTTGAAGCTGGAGCTACACGTAAAGATGTTGGCTCAACAAATTCTACATTTACAAGCGAAAATGTAGTTGGAACTGTAAGTACAGATAAAAGCTATATT
>CAVDDT010000066.1:0-4745 GCA_963607765.1 Paratractidigestivibacter sp.
TCATAAAGTAGATGGCAAATATTTCCAATATACTAAGGGTGCTCTAGATGTAATGCTAGATATTTGTACTAATTACTTAGATGAATCTGACGTTAAAAGGATG
This sequence comes from Paratractidigestivibacter sp., assembly GCA_963607765.1. Taxonomy (GTDB): domain Bacteria; phylum Bacillota_I; class Bacilli_A; order Erysipelotrichales; family Erysipelotrichaceae; genus Colivicinus. The sequence continues at coordinate 104 of CAVDDT010000066.1, forward strand.
GATGAGAGTAAGAAAAACGAAATCATCGCTACAAATAAATTATTTGCTTCTAAAGCACTAAGAGTATTGTGTGTTGCCTATAAAGTATACGATGAGATGCCAGTATTTAGCGATGCTAGTGAAATTGAAAAAGATTTAACTTTCATTGGCGTTGTCGGTATGATTGATCCATGCCGTCCAGAAGTATACAGTGCTATTAAAGAATGTAAAGAAGCTGGCGTTAGGGTTGTTATGATTACTGGCGACCATAAGGATACAGCTGTAGCTATTGGCAAGGATCTTGGAATTATTGAAAACGAAAGTCAAGCAATTGAGGGTTATAAACTTGATGATTATACAGATGAAGAAATGAAAGAAGTTGTTCTTAAATATTCTGTATACGCTAGAGTTCAACCAGAACATAAGACAAAGATTGTTAATGCTTGGCAAGCCCGTGGCATGGTTACAGCCATGACTGGAGATGGTGTTAATGATGCACCTTCTATCAAATCTGCTGATATTGGTATCGGCATGGGAATAACTGGTACTGATGTTACTAAGTCAGTGGCTGATATGGTGCTTGCTGATGATAACTTCGCTACTATTGTTAATGCAGTAGAGGAAGGAAGAAAAGTATACGATAATGTATGTAAGGTAATTCAATTCCAACTTTCTACTAATTTAAGTGAAGTTGTAATTATGTTTGTTGCCTCTATCTTAAACTTCACATTATTAAGCCCAGTTCATCTTCTTTGGATAAACATGGTAACTGACTCTCTTCCAGGCCTTGCACTTGGCATGGAAAAAGCTGAAGGTGATGTCATGAAAAGAAAGCCAAGAAGCTCAAGCGAAGGAATTTTCGCAAATGGTGCTGGTGTTGATATGGTATGGCAAGGATTATATTTGGCTTTAATTGAAATACTTGCTTATGTAATTGGACATAAACTTGAACTAGGAACTTTTGGTGGCATCTTTAATGGCGAATATTGTGTAAATGCTGTCGCAATGGCTTTCTTAACTGTTAACTTTGCTGAAATTTGCTGTGCTATTAACATGAGAAGTAGAAGACATTCTCTATTCTCAAAAGAAATGTTTAAAAACTTTAACTGGTGGTTATTTGGTGCAACAATTGTCACTGTTGCCTTAACTTTAGCTGCAGTATATGTTCCAGGACTATGTGAGGTATTTGATATTGTGCCTGGTACATTTGAAACAAAGGAACTTCTAATTTGTGTAGGTCTAGCATTATCTACTATTCCAGTATTTGAACTCGGCAAACTTATTAGAAATAAAACTAGCAAAGCTGCTTAATAAACAAGGCTACTTCGGTAGCCTTTTTGTTTGCTTAAAAGTGTTGATAATGTTTATTATTATTTACATTTTATGGGATTTTGTTTATAATAATAAACGTTATGAGAAAGGCTTCATATAAGATATTGCCCAATACTACAAAGAATTTAGCGGTGATGGGCGAACAAATAAAACTAGCAAGACTTAGAAGAAATCTAAGTGCTACATTAGTGTCACAAAGGGCTGGGATTAGCAGAGCTACTTTATGGAAGGTGGAAAAAGGCGATCCAGCTGTAGCCATTGGTATATATGCAGCGGTATTGCATGCTTTACAAGGTATGGATGATGATTTATTGCTTATAGCCAAAGATGATAGGCTTGGCAAACAATTTCAGGATATTGGACTAGTTACTAGAAAAAGAGCGAAGAAAAGAGTAAAGAAAGATGAATAATTCAAAAACTATTTATGTCTTTGACGATTTTAATGAAGAAAAGTCTATTTTATTAGGGACTCTTTTTGTAGACAATTTAAAAGGAGAGGAAAACTTTTCTTTTGAATATGATGAAAAATGGATTGAAAAATATTCAACTTCGGTTGTTCTTTCTCCTGAATTAATGCCTTATAAAGGCAGACAATTTCCTTTAAATAATAATTTTGGAATGATAGAAGATGCTTCTCCAGATAGGTGGGGAAGAACTTTAATGAATAAAAAAGAAAGAAATCTTGCAAAAAAAGAAGGAAGAAAGGCAAGAAAATTACTTGATTCAGATTATTTGCTTGGTGTTTATGATTTAACTCGTAGTGGTGGCTTAAGATTTAAACTAGAATTAGATGGCCCTTTTATATCCGAAGACAAGCAATCATCAATTCCGCCTTGGACAACGCTTCATTCTTTAGAAGAAGCTTCACGTAATTTTGAAAAAGATGAAGATGACAATAATGACAAATGGCTAAATCAACTAATTAATCCTGGTTCCTCTCTTGGAGGCGCGAGGCCTAAGGCTAATATATTAGATCCAAATGGCGAACTTTGGATTGCGAAATTTCCTTCTAAAAATGATGATTATGATATTGGAGCGTGGGAAAAGGTTGCACATGACTTGGCTAAGATGTGTGGTTTAAGAGTGTGTGAAAGTAAGATAGAAAAGTTTTCTAATTTTGGAAGTACTTTTTTGATTAAGCGTTTTGATAGAAAAAAAGGGAAGCGAATTCATTTTGCTTCAGCAATGACTTTGCTATGCAAAACAGATGGCTCTTCTAGTGAAGATGGAACTAGCTATTTGGATATTGCCTCTTTTATAAAAGCATATAGTATTAAACCAATTGAGGATTTAAATGAGCTCTATAAAAGAATTGTATTTAATATGGCTATTTCTAATACAGATGATCATTTGAGAAATCATGGCTTTTTATTCAAAGATGGTGGCTGGAGCCTTTCTCCAATTTATGATATTAATCCTGTTAATTATGGAGACGAGCTTTCTTTAACTGTTATTGATGAAAATAACAAAATAGATGTCAATCTAGCTTTAAAATCGCATAATTTCTATGGATTGGATGATAGAAAGGCTATGGAAATAACATCATTTATTTTAAATACTGTTAAGAATAATTGGGAAAAGCTAGCCATTCAATATGGAATATCTAGAAACCAAATTGAAAATATGAGGCCAGCTTTTGGTGAATGTTATAAATTATTTAACTAATACAGAACCACCAATAAATTCTCTAATGATAGAATTGTTTACAATCTTGTCATCATCTTCGATAGGATCGATGAATCTTAAGAAACTAAGCATTCTTTGTGCTTCAGCGTATTCTGGTTCATCTCTTTTTATTTCCTTAAATAATGGTTCAGCATATTTCTTTAAAACAGATAATTCATATAAGCAATTAGAATTAAAGAAGACATCTGCTTGGCCATTCATAGGGAAAATATTCTTATCTTCACCAGTTCTAACCTTAGGCCATTCATCAAGGGCTTGTTTAACACTTCTTCCTCTAAATTGATGATCTCTTACAATTCTTCTAAGCATTCTGGCGTCGGTAGTAGGGATACGATTATGCGAATCAATGCCAACTGGTGTTAAAGGTGAAATATAAATCTTAAACTTTTCTTTTTCATCTATGCCTTTAGTAAGAATAGGATTTAAAGTATGAATTCCTTCTATGACAATTACTTCATCTTTTGAAAGCTTGGTAATTCTATTGCCAAATACTTTAGTATTTTTAATAAAGTCAAAAGTAGGAAGATCCACTTCTTTATAATCTAATAAATCTTTTAAATTCTGAATGAATAAGTTTACATCAACAGCTTTAATAGATTCTAAATCAAGTTCGCCATTTTCATCTCTTGGTTTTTCATTTGCTTCCACAAAATAATCATCGGTACCCAAATATAGTGTTTTTAAGCCTAATACTTTGAGTTGAATAATTAGCCTATTGGCAAAAGTGGTCTTACCAGAACTACTTGGTCCACAAATTAGTACCACATGAGAATTTCTCTTTTTGATTTCATCTGCAATAGAAGCAATCTTTTTTTCATGCAAAGCTTCTTGCATAAGAAATATTTCATCAGTTTTTTTATCAACTATTTTCTTATTTAAGTCCGTACAATAATTAATGCCCATAAGCTTGCCCCAATTTGTAGCTTCCTTAAACGCATCATATAAAAGTGTTTGATCCTTATATTCAGGAATAGATAGTGGATCACTTGGATGAGGGTATCTTAACAAAACTGCATTCTTATAATATTTAAGCTCAAATAATGATAGGAAACTAGTTGATGGAACCATCAATCCATAGAAGATATCTATTTCATCATCTAATGAGTATATTTCCACATCACCAATATTAGTAATTGAATTTAATAATTCATAAGTATCATATAATTTATGTTTCTTACAAAGTTCCATAGCACTTTGTTTAGACATATATTCCTTATTAATAGGCAAGTCTAAAGCTACAAGTTGCTTCATTCTATTTTCAATATCTTTAACTATCTTTTCGTTAATATCAGTTTTAATATCGGTAAATAGTCCCTTATTTAGTGAGTTATTAATAGATACTTTAACTTCTTTTCCAAGCACATCATGAACAGCTTTCATGTATAAAAGAACTAAACTATTTTGATAGACTAGCCAAGTAGCTTGATTCTTAATATCTAAGAATTCTAATTTGGTATCATGATGAAGCTTATGGTTTAGGCCTCTATATAGATTGTTTACTTTACAAGAATAGACAGGATAAGGAAGCTTTCCTCGATAGTTTTTTAAGATATCTAAAACATTAGTTTCTTCTTCTACTTCAATATTATCTAGATTATAACGATCATAATAAATTTGTATTTTAAGCATAAAACACCTCTATGTT
>CAVDDT010000067.1:0-4324 GCA_963607765.1 Paratractidigestivibacter sp.
AAGATGATAATAGATTTGTGCTATTCCCTGATTATAGTGTGCTAGGAGAAAATTTTTATTACGATTCACTTTCTTCAACTATTACTGGTGAAGACACAAATGGCATATTAGAATTGGCTAATAAGCATTACAAATATAGCCAAGAAATATTGGCTAGTGATTACTATGCACTTGTTGATAAAAATAAGTCAAAATAAATAGATGCCATCGCATCTATTTATTTTCATCAATTCATCTATTTATTTCATCAATTATTTTCTTTTGATATTCCTTAGATTGCTTAACTGTCTCTTCTAAGAAAGCTAAATAATATTCTTTCATATCACCAGTATCAGCACTAAGTCTTTCCTTCATAGAAGCTTCTCTACTTGCATCAAAGATAGGCATATTATTTTCTATCTTATATAGTGCAACATTCTTCACAACTTCCATTCTCTTTAAGAAAAGAGCTTTCATCTCATCATCAATCTCATTGATTTGATTTCTACATTCAATTAAATCCATACTTACCTCACAAAATTAGTAAAAATTCTTTTTTCTTTTTTAATATTAACCTCTTTAGGCATATTCTTCAAATAAAAGGCCATATTCCTGCCAAGCATTCTCATAGTTTGAAGGCCCTCTAAATCTTCCTTAACATCGCCATCGCTATTGCCGTGTAAAATATTCCAATAAATAGAAGAAATAACAGGCATTTGATTAATAGTAAAATACTTATTTAATCTATCTAATGTAGCGGTTCCGCCACTTCTTCTACATACCGCAACAGCAGCGCTTGGTTTATATCTAAAGTTCTTACCAGAACTATAGAAAGCTCTATCTAGTAAAGCACATAATTGGCCATTTGGTCCAGCATAATAAACAGGAGAACCGATTATAATGCCATCAGCATCTTTCATCTTGGCAGCTAGTTGGTTTGCTAAATCATCATTAAATATACATTTGCCAGTATCTCTGCATTTTTCACAAGCAATACAACCTCTAACAGGTTTACTACCAATATGATATATTTCTGTATCAACGCCTTCTTCATTTAACGCATCAGCACATTCTTTCAAAGCAGTATAAGTATTGCCCTTTAAATGTGGGCTGCCATTTACTAATAAAACCTTCATATTCTTTTCCTCTTTAAAGATTATACCAAATAAAAAGAGGCTGATATGAAACTCAACCTCTCCATAATATAAAGATTTATAAACTTAGAAACTTTCTAGAATCATACCACCATCACAAACGATAGTATTGCCTTGAGTATAAGTGTTCGCATCACTAGCTAGATATAGTAGTGCGCCCGATAAATCACCATATCCACCAAGCTTCTTTTGAGGAACATTTCTCTTAATACTTTCTTGAACATCAAGTGGAGTATCAGGAGCCATTTCCCCATTAAGCATATAGCCAGGTCCTATCGCATTAACAAAGATTCCATATGGAGCCCATGCACATGCGCAAGACTTTGTTAAAGCTACAACTGCAGCCTTAGATACATGATATACAGGCGCAATAGGAGAAGCACTAAAGCTATTAACAGAAGCAATATTTACAATCTTGCCACCATGTGCTTTCATATAAGCATTCACGACAGCCTTAGACATCATCCAAGTACCATTAACATCAACATTGATACAATCAGTCCAATCCTTAGCACTAATTTCCTCAGGAGCACCATAACGAATAATACCTGCATTATTAACTAAAATATCAATCTTACCAAATTCAGCCATTACCTTTCTAACAGCCTCTTCAACACTAGCTTCATCAGCAATATTAACGCCAACAGCCATTACCTTTCTACCAGTCTTTTCTCTTAAAGTTTCAGCTGCTTTTTCAAGTTTTTCAACATTAGTAGCCATAATAGCCACATCAGCACCATATTCAGCTAAAGTAGTAGAAAGTTCAACACCAAGCCCTCTACTAGCACCTGTAACAATCGCAACTTTACCAGTTAAATCAAATGAAATCATAATCTTGCCTCATCTTTCTAACCCCATTCTATAACTTGTGAAATTATAATCAAATACTTTTACTAAATATTTACATTTTTTTATTAGATAAATAACAGTCTATAATATTACATAGTTAAAAGGGGAAATTATGGATATTGATTATTTATTATTACTACAAAACTTTAGAGAAGGAGTTGGATCCTTCCTAGCTCCATACCTATATTTTATAAGTGAATTTGCCCATAGCTTTTGGCCAATGGTAATATTAGCAATGTTATATTGGGTACTAGATAGGAAAAACGGTAAGAAAATGATTGCTGGTTTTGTCTATGCAATGCTTATAAATGGCTTTCTAAAATTAACATTCTGTGTCTATAGACCATGGATAAGAGATTCAAGGATAGAGCCATACGGAAATTCTAAAACAACCGCAACTGGATACTCTTTTCCAAGTGGTCATTCAACTAGGGCCACCGCCACATTTGGAGCCTTTGGCTATTATGCTAAAAAACATAAGAAAACATTATTATGTGTATTATGCTGGTTTATAACTCTATCTGTGCTATTTGCCAGAAACTATCTAGGTGTACATACTCCTCAAGATGTTGTTGTTGGATTTTTATCAACTATTTTGATGATGATAATCGCAAACGCAATAGAAAATTGGACTGACAAGAATCCAAAAAGAGATGTCTATGTAATAATTGGTGGAATACTTATTTGTATTGCACTACTTTGTTACTACAATCTTAAAACATATCCTCTAACATACTTAGACGATGGAAGTTTGTTAGTAGACCCAGAAGTTATGAAATCAGATTCATATGAAGGAATAGGGCTATTATTTTCTTATGTAATATGTAGATACTTTGAAAGAAGAAACAACAATTTTGAGAAAACAACTAACTACAAAGATCGTTTTATAATTGGTGTATTTGCTCTAATTCCTGCTTTTATTTGGTATGACTCAATTGTTCCAATAATCAAAACATTCTCTAGTCCGTTAGCTAATTTCCTAAAATATTCTGTATATATTGTTTATGTAATGATTATTGTCCCAATGCTATTTGAGAAAATAAAGCTTCCTAAAAAAGACAATAATAAAAAATAACATAATGGCTGTCTAAATAAGACAGCCATTTTAATCAAACATCTTTCTATTATTAATATATTCTTTCATTCTAGGAAGAGTTATAGAAAATTCGCCTCGTTTGTCACTTACCAGTAAACCTTTTTTAATCAATCTATCACGATAAGGGGAAAAGTCTTTATTCGATATTTTAATATCATTAACTAATTCTGAAACTTTTGTATAATTATTCAACGCAATAAGTTCTAAATAATAGGCATCTTTCAAAGATAATTCTGAGTAAACTTTGTCATAAACATAATCAGCTAAATATTCATCGTATTTTTCAATTACCTTTTCATCCATTTTTTCATTATTTTCAAAAACAAGAGAACCAAGTAATTGATATGCATAAGAATAGCCATTTGTTAGCTTTGCCATCCTTAAGGCAACGTCATCATCGATATTTAATAGTTCTTTGTATTGTTTTTTAATCTTTCTTAAATCTAATGGCTTCAATTCAATTTTTGGCGCTCTATATAAGAAAGTTAATGTCTTCTCTTCTTGAAGATTATAAACATTGTCAGGAAGACCACTAGCTAATAAGAAAACCTTTAGATCATTTCTTAAGAAAACTTGAAAACTTCCAACGAATTTCTTCATCTCACTTGTATTTGTTACCTCATCTATTGTAAATAGCACTTTTTTATTTTTCTTATTTGCTTCTTTCAATAAATCCTCTAGTATTGATTCTAATGACGAAAAAGTAGGCTCTTTATCTTGAAGTGTTAAATTCAATATCGATAAATTTACACCTACGCTCTTATTAACTGTATTTTGGCTTAAATATTTATTTTTAGAAAGTTTTGCGCATGCACTTTCGAACAAATTTAAATCAGCATTTAAATCAACAACAATCCAATCCTCATTTTCTTTAAAATGATTACTTATATCTGTTAAAAAAACAGTTTTACCAGAACCTCTAACACCAGTGATAATGAATAAATCGCCATGATCATCATTCTCAAATTGATTAATCACCTTATTTTCATCATCTTCTCTTGAAATATAACTACTTGGCTTTATGCCAAATAACACTGTAAAAGGATTTTTATTCATGTGCTTCACCTCAAGATAATTATACAACATCCTTTAGAATTCTTTAGATTTTTTTAGACTCATTTAGACTTTTAAAAAAGATTTAGAATGCTTTAGACTCATTTAGACTTTCTAGCACATTTTAAGCATTAAAATGTGCTTCAAAATGATACTATTTAATTATGTTACAAATAAAAAATATATCTAAAAC
>CAVDDT010000068.1:0-4283 GCA_963607765.1 Paratractidigestivibacter sp.
ATATTAGACGTGCTAAGCGTTTCTATAATTTAAGGAGGGCTAAATAATGGCAGAATATAAATTTAGAGCTACGCCAATGTTTAGACGAAGACTAAATACGCCAACGGTAATGGCTCATTTACTTCTTGGCTTGGTTGTTGTTTATTTATTTGGCTTATATAACAGTTATGTCTTAGGTGTAGAATACTTTATTCATGCGCTACTAATGTTAGTAACTTGTCTAGCTGGTGGCATTGGAACCGAAGTTGTTTATGCGCTAGTATTAAAGAAAGATGTAAAGAGTTTCTTAAAGACTTCTTTTCCATGGATTACTTGTATGATTCTTGTGGAAATTATTCCATGTGATACTTCGTTATATGCAGTATTTGTTTCATCAGTAATGGCTATTTTCTTTGGCAAGCTAGCGTTTGGTGGCTTTGGCCAAAATACTTTTAATCCAGCAGCTGTTGGTAGATGCTTTATCACAACATCATTTGTTTCTACAGCAGCAGTTGATTTAATTACCCAATCTACGCCAACAACATCATTTGCTTCTTCTAGTTGGCTAATGACAAAAGAGGGGTTTGAGGCTTTCTTGGCTGAATATGGCGGTCTATCTAATCTATTCTTAGGAAATTATTTTGGTGCCTTAGGTGAGACTAGTACGCTAATTATCTTAGTACTTCTTGTCATTTTCTTGGCTGATGGTGTTATTGACTGGAGAGTTCCTCTAACATATATCAGTGTATGTTTTGTAAGTTCATTAATAATCGGCACAGTAAATGGTTTAGGCATTAGATATGCGATTGCCTTTATTTGTACAGGAGGCCTTTTATATGGTGCTGTATTTATGCTTACAGACCCAGTAACATCACCTTTCTCAGTACCTGGCAGAATGGTGTTTGCTTGTGTGGCAGCCCTTGTTACTTGTATGATTAGGTTCTTAGGAAATCTTCCAGAAGGTGTATGTTATGGCATCTTAATTGCCAACATGCTTTCTCCACTTATTGATAAGATCTTCTCATGTAAGCAACTTGTTGCCTATAAGAGAAATAGTATTATCACTTATACAGTAATAGCTTTAACTATTATTGGTATCACTTGTGCTGGATTATCTATTACACCAAGTGAATATAAGTCTGCTGATAATACGGTGGAGGTTGCAAATGGCTAAGACGATTAAATTATTATTATTCTTGGGAATTATTTCCGGTATCAGTGGCATTGCGATTGGTTCTTTAAATGAAGTGTTATCTCCAGTTATCGCAGCTAATGATGAGAAGACTTTGAAAGAAAGTTTAAATGAAATTTTTCCTGATAGTGAATATGAAACAATTGATTATTCTGATTCTACTGTAAAGAATGTTTATAAGGTAGAAGGCAAGGGCTATATTGTTGAGACTAAGGCAACTGGCTACAACAATAATACAGCTATTGATATTTTGATTGGTTTTGACTTAGATGGCACTATTGTTGCGGTTAAGACTTTGACTCAACAAGAGACAAATGGCTATGGTTCTAAGTGCTTTGAGGAAGCTAATATCGAAAAGAATTATTTAAATAAAACAATTGATGAGGATGTTGATATGGTTTCTGGGGCAACTCTTACTTCTAATGCGATGAAGAAGATGATTGATGCGGCAAGAGATGTTATAAGGAGTGTTCAATAATATGTGGAATGATTTTAAAAAGTGTTTTATTTCAAACAATCCGGTATTTGGCCTTTTCCTTGGAATGTGTTCTACTTTAGCTATTTCAACTTCATTGAATAATGCGATTGGCATGGGACTTTCGGTAACACTAGTACTAATTTGTTCAAATGTAATTATTTCAGCATTAAGAAAAGTAATTCCTGATGAAATAAGAATTCCAGTATATATCGTTATTATCGCAACACTTGTTTCAATGCTTCAGATGGTGCTACATGCTTATATGCCTTCTTTGTATACTAGCTTAGGTGCTTTCCTATCATTAATCGTAGTTAACTGTATTATCTTAGGAAGAGCTGAAGCGTTTGCGTCTAAAAACGGTGTCTTTGCAAGCTTTATTGATGGACTTGGCATGGGCTTAGCTTATACTTTCTCTTTGCTTCTAATAAGTTGCACAAGAGAGCTTCTATCTACTATGGCTCTTGAATTTTATAATCCATTTAATGCTGATCAAATTATTTTTAGAATTGCACTTCCATTTGAACAATATAAGATTACATTGTTCTCTGGTTCAGTTGGCGCTTTCTTAACATTTGCGGTATTTGCGGCTATTTTCACTAAGATTAAGAATAAAGAGAATTCTAAGGAGAAAACAAAATGAGCCTAATTTCAATGATTCTAACGGCTTTATTAACCAATAATATTATCTTATCTAAGTTTTTAGGAATTTGTCCTTTTATGGGCGTTTCTAAGTCTAGTAAGTCAGCAGTAGGGATGGGCCTTGCGGTAACATTTGTTATTTTCTTTGCCTCTATTCTTACTTATGCACTAAATTACTTTATCCTTGTTCCTTACAACATTGAATATATGCAGTTAATTTCTTTTATTCTAGTAATTGCTTCATTTGTTCAACTTGTAGAAATGATTATCAAGAAGTATTCACCAACACTATACAAGTCTCTTGGTGTTTATCTTCCACTTATTACTACTAACTGTACTGTATTATATGTAGCACAAGAAAATATTTCTGCAGGCTATACTTTCCTTGAGACTTGTGTTAATTCTATTGCTGTTCCTCTTGGTTTTATGATGGTGCTATTCTTGTTTTCTTGTATTAGAGAAAGACTAGATTATGCAGATACTCTTCCATCTTGGAAAGGCAATCCAATTGCACTTATTGTAGCTGGTTTAATGGCACTTGCCTTCTCTGGCTTAGCTGGTATTGTTTAATGCTTCCAATAATAATATTTGTGATACTAGCGTGTCTTTTTGGAATAAGTTATTACTTTAATAATAAAACTCCTGTTCCAAAGGGCTGTGAGAATCTAAAGGAAGATTGTAGGGGATGTAGTATCAATACATGTCCTAATAGAAAGAAGGAAAATAATGATTAATGCACTTGTTGTAATGCTTATATTGGGCGCAATACTTGGAGCTATATTAGCTATCGCCAGTAAAGTATTCCATGTTGAAGTAGATAAAAGAGAAGAAGAAGTTACTTCCAAGTTACCTGGCTATAATTGCGGTGCTTGTGGTTTTCCAGGCTGCAGTGGTTTAGCTCATGCCTTAGTTGAAAAAGAAGTTTCAACTTTCCCATGTAAGATCACTTCTCCTGATAAAAAGGCAGAAATTATTGATTATCTAAAGAATACACCTGGTCCTAATGGAGAGACAGTTGAAATCAAAGCTTAAAATTAGAACAGCTATTTTTAGCTGTTCTATTTTATTTATAAGTATTTTTCTTTTAATATTCCACAATCATAATAGTGGTTCTTTAGTTGTGGTAAACAAAGATGGTGTTAAAACTTATTATTCTTTAAGTGTTGATCAAACAATTGATTTAGATAGTAATACTTTAGTTATTGAAGATGGTTGTGCTTATATGAAATATGCCAATTGTAAGGACCATATTTGTATCAAACAGGGAAAGATTAAATTAAATGGGCAAACAATAACTTGCTTGCCCAATAAAATAACCGTTTCTATAACTAATAATAATGATGATTTGGATGTTATACAGTAAGAGTTCTTTTAATGATTTCAAAGATTTCATTCTTCAAATCATCGATATCAGATGGAAAGCCATCAATAATTGATGAGTAACATACTGAACATAACATTGATAGTAGGGCATAAATGCGTACCAATAATTGGTGCTCAGATATGCCTATTTCTTTTGAATATTTGTCTATCGCATTTCTAATGCCTACCATTGTAGGCTCTTCTGTGGCATTAAATTCCTCTTCACTAATTGGCCAAATAAAGTCTTTTTTCATCACTAATAATGCATCTCTATCGTTTTTGAATAGTTCGATTAGATAGCTTGCCATATTTATAACTGTGTCAATAAATCCTTTTTTATCTTTAATAGCTTCATCATGCGCATCTTTTAAAACATCAAAGGAAACTCTTCTAATTAAGTTTCTTAAGATATCTTCTTTATCAGAAAAGTACAAATAAAAAGTTCCTTTAGCTATTCCTGCTTTATCACAAATCATGGAAATAGTTGTGTTAGATACACCAGTTGAAGTAAATAAATCATAGGCTGCATCTAGTAACTTTTTTCTTTTTTCTTCTTTTTTCTGTGCTATTAAACCTGCCATACATATATTTTTAATCTTTTAAATTTATTTTGTAAAGAAAAATATTTTTATT
>CAVDDT010000069.1:0-4148 GCA_963607765.1 Paratractidigestivibacter sp.
TTAATATTTTGTGACTTATAAGTATATGAACGATCTCCATATTGTTTATTAATATCTAATGAATCAGATAGTTTTCCATCTGAACCTACAGAAGAATAGAAAGCAGAAATAGCCATTGCCATAGAAGTAGTAGCTAAATGCTCATTATAAATAGTTGGATCATCATTATCTCCATTCTCTCCATCTAAGAAATAGCCATCAGAATAATAGAAATTAGAATCCGAATCCATATAGCTATCATCTACTGAAAGAAAAGAGAAATATCCTTGAATTAAATCCTTGCCATTATATGTTTTACCAGTAGAAGAAGTATCAGGAGAAACTTCTGTTGCCTTAATTGTCTCTTGTGGAGCTCCAGCAACAATATTTAATTCTTTAGAAGAACTATCATATGCAATATGGTAGTTACCACCCAAATCAAAAGAGAACACACTTTCATCAAAATAAGTTGTTGTTTTGCCAATCTTGCGCGTAGTAGCCTTATTAATTCTAATGCCGACCTCTCCCTTTGGATTGCCCATAACATAAGCCTTTAAAACGCCACTAGACCAACTTAAAAATAAGTTATCAGCGGAACCATCGCTTCTCTTATTATCGATGATATACATCTTTCCATTTAATGTTATATCGTTATAACAAGAAGTGAAAACACCACCGCCACTATTACTAGAAGTGTTATTCTTAATTGTTGTACTAGAAATAGTTGTGCCATCATTATTATTATAAATACCACCACCCTCATCGCTAGCGACATTATTGGTGATACTACAATTAGAAATTGTGATATTCTCTTGGTGGATATAAATTGCGCCACCATCTTCATTAGCTGAGTTACTGTCAAACTCAATACCTGAAATTTCACCTAAATTATCTGTTCGATCTAAAGATTCATCATATACATCTTTGCAAATATAGACGCCACCGCCATATCCGCCACCAATTCTGGCTCTATTATTAGAAATAGAACCCGTATTGTCATTGCTCTTTAGAGTGATATAAGTATAGTTAAAATAAACGCCACCACCATTTTCGGCAGAATTATTTTTTATAGAAGAAGAGTTAGATAAGAAAAGATGAGGGTATGTTCCATTAAAATAAACGCCACCACCATCTTTATTAGCATAATTGTAAGCAATAGTACTACTGTTATCTAGCGAAATAGAACTATGTTTCATTGACATATATATGCCAGCACCATAATTAGCTCCATTATCCATAACCTTAGAACCATTTTTTAAAAACACTTGGCAGCCAACATTGGCACCATAAATACCACCGCCATATCTTTCGGTGTAATTTCCGGCAACCGTAACATTAGACATATATAAGTTAGCACCAGAGGTAAGGTATATGCCACCACCAGCATTTGAATTATAGCCACCGGTAATCAAGCCACCAGAAGTAACACTATCTTTCCCATAATTTCCTTTACCAGTATATGTAAAAGTCCTATTTGTTGAACCAAGTAAAGACAAAGTAGAATAGTTTCCAACTTCAATAACATATCCATGTGAAACAGCAGAAGTTAAATTACGAGATATCTTATAGCCATTCATGTCAATAGTAACGGCATACTCACTATTATCTGGAACTTCCAAATAACTATTAACGTTCCAGTCACATTCCATTGTGATTTTCTTGCCCTTTATTGCAGCCTGCCAAGCATCAGAAATGCTGTAATAAGTCTCACCACTTTCATCCCTGGCATACACGGTATTGTTTTCGGCATAAATAGGCGCTACAAAAACTTGTGTAACCACCATCGTAATTGCTAAAAACAAATTCAAAACTTTGCTAGCTAATCTTTTCATCCTTCCCCCTCAAATTTATATATAAGCTAAATAAAATATATAATCCTAAATATTATACAGTATAGTTTTACTAATTCTTAAGGCAAAATCAGCTTAAAGAATAAGTTAATATATAATAATTAATATATAAACCGATTATGTGCCTGTCTAAACACATTAGCTAATATTTATATTAAAAAATTCTTTATCTTTGTTAGACATATAAGGATTAATAATATTCTGATAAAAAGCAATTACATTGTTTAGTTTTAAGGAAGATGATAAACTAGCATAAAATAAATAATGGGGTGCTTATGAGTAAAAAGATAATAAATATTATGCTTTGTTTAGGAATGTTACTAACGTTATTTGGATGTAACAAAAACGATGATGTTATTACAATGGACGATGTAGTAAATATACAGGCTTATAGTGATGGGACTATATATGGGACAGCGGTAACAAAAATTTTGGTTACTTATAAGGATGATGCCATTTTAACCAATATAGATAAAAATAGCTATGTTATAGAAGATCGTGGCAGTTTGAATCCTGATTATGGAGAGCTCGAAATTGACGATGTTGAAATCAATAAGAATATAGTAACTATCAAAATTAAACATTGTTTTGATGCTACTGATAAAAATGCACTTATTTACACTGGCGATAATCCAGGGGGGATAAGAGAACGCAATTCCTATGGTGTTTATGTCACAACAGGTTGGTATAGAGATATTAATGGCAACATCCATTACGGCAATGGAACAAGCGAAGAATATTTAAGTAATTTAGATAATATCGCCTACCAAAAAAGAAGTTGCTTAGATTTAAGAATTAAACATAAAGGTGAAGATAAGTTTGAGAGTTTAACCGATGAGCTTGGAAAATACAATAAAAACAGTAAGTGGCTAGAAACGATTGATTTGCAGTTTGGTGAAGATGGATTTAAAAATCTCTATGACTTAAAAATCGTCAGTTCTGCAAGCGATGTAAAAGACAATACTGGCGATAAATATGTTAGAGGCTATTACTATGTTCCAAACAATTATAATCCTGAAAAAGGAATCGTTTTCATTTTACAAGGGCAAGCAATATGCTATTGGAAATTAGAAGATGGCAGTGATAATGATGGAACTGGCATAATGTTTGATACAGCTACCACTTCTTGGAAAAATACCGGCGCAATAATTGTAAATATTCATGATCGTTCAAGCTATGGCAAAAGCTATGGAAGTTTTTGGGAAACGTATGATTTTGTTTTAGATGATGTAAATGTCATGAAATATTTTATTGAAAAGTACAATGTGACTGGCAATATTGTTTTGCAAGGAAATTCTAGAGGCACAATGGCTAGTTCAATGATTATTAAAGCTTTAGCTGGTCAAGCTTACAATCCTAAAAATCAAATAAAAGATGGAGACTATATTGAAGACAGATATTTAGATAAAGAACTATATAACTTTAATATTGATTGTTTTATTTGCCAAAATGGTTCATTTGGATATCAATATGATGAAGATGATTGGAAAGCAGTTAGTACCACTAATTTAAAGGTTTGGGCTTTTAATGGCGAGCAAGATACCAATGATATGCCTAATATCAGCAAATACAGTGAAATGATGATTGAAAAAAATGGCGAAAATTGGGCTAAGGAGAATATTCATATAACCGCCTTGCCTTCTGAATTGTTTTATCCATTTGGTGAAAGCGATCATTCAGTAACACGAATAAACGGCTGGTTTTTTGCTGATGAAGGATATTTAGGACCAGATTTAACTATAGATGAAAATGGGAAAATAGTTTATCTAAATAAATTGAATAACGATGATACATATACCCTACTTGCAAGAGGCAATGGATCAGGAAAAAAAGATTATAAATATACAGTGTATGATGAATCATTTCACTTGTGGGCGTTGAAAAGAGCGGATCTTTTAAATTAAATGGGGTTGATTTTTAAGTCAGCCCCATTCTTCTTAATAGTTTTGTGACCTTCTATATATACTAAAAGTGTTGAATTTTACATATAAGGAGGTCAAATGAATTCTAACACAATACTACTAAGACTAGGAATTGATCCTAGTGATTTTATTAATGAGGATAATGAGCCAATAATAAATAAAGATTCTTTTGTTTATGAAGTAAGGCAAAGAACGAATATAAGAAAATGCTTTTGTCATCATAATCATATCTAAATATAATCGGAAAATTATAAATGCTTATTTAACAAAAAAATAGATCAATATTAATATTTCTCTAAAATATATTGAAATGGACATGTGAAAGTAATGATATATGCTATAAAAAAACACCAGTCATTTCTGACCGATGCCTGTTAAATCTTAGTATGTGGATTTT
>CAVDDT010000070.1:0-4088 GCA_963607765.1 Paratractidigestivibacter sp.
ATACACATAATAAAGATTATAAATGAATATAAAAATTAGTTAAGCCCCATGGGGGTTAAGAATCATGCCTAAAAGAAATATCTTATAAATTTCCGAATGATTTCCGAACCATTTCTGAATATTGTATAATTATGCCATGAAAGATTATTTAACAGTAAATGAATTGTCAAAAAGATTAGGCTTATCTAATAGAAGAATTACCGGTCTTATTAACGAAGGCTATTTTAAAGGCGCTTATAAGCAAGGAAAATCATGGCGTATTCCACGTGATTTTTCTCTTAGTGATAATGAATTGATATATAACGCAAATATCTCGCCTCTTCCAATAGGTGTTTCAAACTATAAAAGTATTGTCAAAGAATATTATTACGTAGACAAAACACTTCTTATCAAAGATATTATTGATGAAAAAGCGAGAGTGTCTCTTTTTACACGGCCTAGAAGGTTTGGCAAAACCTTAAATATGAATATGCTTAAGACTTTCTTTGAAATTTCCGATGATACACCAAGTGCTTATTTCAAGGATAAAAAAATATGGAAATACGGTAAGAAATACAAAGATTATTGTGGCAAATATCCTGTAATCTTTATAAGTTTTAAGGATGTTAAATATAACAATTGGAATAATACGGTTGATGCTATTAAGGATGTTGTTTCTAAGGAAGCGCAAAGGCATATATATCTAAGAAACAGTGATAAATGCAACGAATTCGAGAAAACAAAGTTTGAAAAGATGTTGTCTTCGAACTTAAACGAAATAGAGCTCTCTAGCGCTTTATATGATCTATCAGTAATGTTAGACAAGCATTTTAATAAGCCCCCTATTATAATTATTGATGAATACGATACGCCAATTGAACAAGGATATTCTTGCGCTTACTATGATCAAATAATATTATTTATGAGAAACTTATTTTCAAGCGTTTTAAAAGATAATGAACACATGTCTTTTGGCTTTCTAACTGGAGTTTTAAAAATATCAAAAGAAAGTATTTTTTCAGGATTAAACAATCTAAAAGTTAACTCCATTCTTGATAATAGATACAGTGGTTACTTTGGTTTTACTAAACAAGAAGTAATTGATATTGCTGAGTATTATGGAACAGAATGCAATATAGATGAAATATGTAAGTGGTACGATGGCTATAAGTTTGGAAAAAGTGAAATATTTAATCCATGGTCTATAATTAATTATTTTGGCTCTGGAAACTTATTTAAGCCTTATTGGCAAGCTACAGGAAGCAATGAAATTATAAAAGATATTTTAAAGGAAGCTGATAGAGAAACTTATGATAACCTATCTTCATTATTGAATGGTAATTCACTAACTACATATATTGATACCGATGTTATATATCCTCAAATAAAAAACAATCCATCAACAATATATAGTTTTCTAACCGTAGCAGGGTATTTGAAGATAAATAAGCAAAACATTGCCAACAATGGTGATTTAATATGTGAAGTATCTTTGCCAAACAAAGAAATTGCGCTTATTTATCATAAGGAAATACTCGAACAGCTTAACAATATTTTTTCAGCAAATATCGCTATATCTATTAGCGAAGCCTTGTTCAAAAAAGACCTTGTTAGATTAAAGAAATTACTTAGTCAACTATTGTTGAACTCTGTAAGTTATTACGACACTATGCACGAAAGCTTCTATCACGGTTTTATGCTTGGCTTATGTGCACTATTTAATGGTGTATTCATTTCCTCAAATAAGGAATCAGGAAATGGACGCTATGATATTGAACTAAAGCCCATCTTTAAAGGACTTCCGGGCATAATTATTGAACTTAAGCATGTATCGAATGAAAACGATTTAAAGAAAGCTTCTAAGTTAGCTTTAAAACAAATTAGTGATAACAAATATGATACTGAAATGGTTAAAGAAGGTGTTAAGACAATTTTTAAATACGGCGTTGCTTTTAGTGGAAAGAATGTAGAAATAAGTAGTGAATAACTTCTAAATTGAAATTTTTTGTTATTCAGCATGGCCGGCAACACTAACATTATGAAAATAATTTTGATAGTGTACAACCGCCAAATATCAATTAAAATACAATTTACATAAAGAAAAACACTTTATCATTTATAATTATTAAGTGAGGTAAAAGTAAAATGAATTATGATGTAGTAATAATTGGTGCAGGTCCAGGTGGCATTTATTCTGCTTATGAGCTAATTAAAAAAGATCCTAAGTTAAAAATAGCTTTAATAGATTCTGGTAACGCTCTAGAAAAAAGACATTGTCCAATTGATGGCAAGAAAATTAAATCATGCATAAGTTGCAAATCTTGTTCAATCATGTCGGGATTTGGTGGAGCTGGCGCTTTCTCAGATGGCAAATATAATATCACTAATGATTTTGGTGGAACGTTATATGAATACATTGGCTATGATAAAGCATTGGATTTAATGAACTATGTAGACGAGATAAATGTTAATCATGGTGGACAAAACTGTAAGAAATATTCTACTGCCGGCACTAAGCTTAAAAAGATATGCATGCAGAATTCATTAAAACTATTAGATGCTGAAGTAAGACACTTAGGTACAGATGTAAACTACATTGTTCTTGAAAACATCTACAATGAAATAAAGGACATAGTTGAAATACACTTCAACATGCCTGTTAATGAAGTAATCGCTAATGGTGAAAATGATTATACTGTTATAACTGATAAACAAGAATTTAATTGTGCAAACCTAATTATTTCGGTTGGTAGATCTGGCTCATCATGGATGGAAAAAGTATGTGAGAAACTAGATATTCCAACTAGATCAAATAGAGTTGATTTAGGCGTAAGAGTAGAGCTGCCTGCAGTAATCTTCTCTGATATTACTGATGAATTATATGAATCAAAGATTGTTTATCGTACTCCACATTGGGAAGATAATGTAAGAACATTCTGTATGAACCCTAATGGAATAGTAGTAAACGAAAACACCAATGGCATCATCACTGTTAATGGACATTCATACGAAGGCAACGACAAGAAAACAGAAAACACTAATTTCGCTCTTCTTGTTTCAAAAAACTTCTCATATCCATTTAAAGATTCAAATGGCTACGGTGAATCTATCGCAAGACTATCTAATATGCTAGGTGGTGGTGTAATTGTCCAAAGATTCGGCGATCTAGAAAGAGGAAGAAGATCTACTCCGGAAAGAATAGCTGAAGGCGTTGTAAGGCCAACACTAAACGCTACTCCAGGTGACCTATCTCTAGTTCTTCCAAAAAGAATTCTAGACTCCATCATTGATATGATACATGCCTTAGATAAGATAGCTCCTGGTACAGCTAATGACGACACATTGCTATATGGTGTAGAAGTTAAGTTCTACAATATGACTGTAGAAGTAGACAATAATCTGCAAAGCAAGCATAAAGGACTATTTATTATTGGCGATGGATCCGGCATAACGCACTCATTATCACATGCATCCGCAAGTGGTGTATATGTCGCAAGATATATCACAAACACATTAGACTAAGCTCACATTAAGTGAGCTTTTTTTATGTCTAAAAATGTAACCACTTTCATAACTTTTTTAAGAAAAAAGTATAAAAAACTATTGTATTAAAAAATGAGTATAGTAATATAAATAGTGCCTAAGCAATAAGCTTAGTTTACATACACAAATAACGCTACAATGTAGCGATTATATATACCAATTACACTTGATAAGTGTTTATATAGATGACGAGTTATTCGTCTTTTTTTATGCTTAAATCAGAACCTCCCAATAGCCTGTTTTCCTAGAGCCAACCCTTTTAATTAAATTTAAAGAAACAAGCTTTTCTAGATGTCTATAAATAGTGGGTTCTGATTTGCAAACTTGGTTTGAAAGCTCAGGAATACTTAGGTACTTATTTTCTTTTAGTGAAGAAAGTATTTCACCATCCAAGCCATCTATTCTTTCATCCCTTTTAGTTTCATTTAAAAAGTTTATATTTCGATAAAAGATAAAGGTGAAACCAAATTCATCATTTATATATTTATATTCAATATTTGCCTTTCCACATAAAGTAAAAGTTCTATCAAAACCAGTGCCAAAAGCATCTATATATCCATTTTTGA
>CAVDDT010000071.1:0-3806 GCA_963607765.1 Paratractidigestivibacter sp.
GATTGGTTTGTTCAAACAGCATTATATAAAGGGCCAATGTTAAGACACTTTGATGTATCGATGATAACTAGTCCTCGTTTTCAAAGATTCGCCTTAGATATAGCACATAAATATAACATACCTGTACAAGAAAGCGTTAGAAGTGGTGGTGGTACTGATGCAGGCATGGTACATAAATATGGTGTTCCATGTATTGTGATTGGTATACCAGTAAGATATATTCATAGCTCTAACTGCTATTGTACATATGATGATTATAAAGCTGCAGTAGATCTTGCGGAGAAGATAGTCTTAAATCTTAATGATGAGGTAGTTAAATCATTTTAATAGATAGTGCAAATTAATCTGCGTAAGTTGTTGATGCATACATCTAACTGCTTATGCAGATTTTTTTATTTGCTTAATTCAATAAGTTTATCTACCATTCTTGAGTGATAGATAGAAACAAGTATGGATACATCATTAATATCACCATGAATAATATCTTTTATAGCTTCAAGTCTATACATTAAAGTATTTCTATGAATACTTAATTTTTCTGCAGCTTTAGATACTTTTAAGCCTTCTAAAAAATAAGTGATGCAAGTATTAGCTAAATCGGTATTATTTAAATAATCATAATCTTTTAAAGCTAGATATTCTCTAGACAATAAAGAGGACCATTCTTGTTTGTCATAATGCATAAGCATGTCATAGTATTCATATTTACTATAATGAAAATAGTTCTTTTCTTCTTTTAAAAGAAGGCCATATTGTCTAGCGTTAATGGCTTGTCTTAAATAAATTCTTAATTTTCTTAAGCTTAAGAAAGATCTACTTATTCCAACTATACAATCATATTCATTGACTATCTTATATATTTCGTCTAGTGATTTATTTAGAACTTCTTCTTCAACATAATTAATCACAACAACCATTTGGTTATTGTAGACAAACGAAGTTAAGTTTGGTGATAATTTATTTATTTCATTACAAAGATATACATAATGGCTTTGATTGCTAGAAACAATAGATAAAACTTTAAAGTATTTTTTAAAGTCCCAATTAAATTGTTCAATCTCATTTTCTAAATCAAGAAGATTGTCAGTCTCTACATCAATTAATTTTTTATAGAAGTATTCTCTTCTAGAATTAGACAGGGCATCATTATCTAAATTAGACATTAAGACACATAGTGCCTTAGAAACTAAGTTGGCTTTTAAAAGATCTTCTTTTTCTAATTTATGATTTACTTCAAAGACTATTAAATAGCCAAATACAGCACTGTTGTTAGCTATTCTACATAATATTCGAGGAATTTGTTTACCTAGATTTGTGTCATATATAAAGGCCTTATTTGAGTTAAACAAAACACTAGATGCTTCATCATTATGAAAGGCCATTATTGACTCCTTTGAACAACAATGGTGTTTTAGGCCATATTCCCATACATCATCTTTAAACTGCTTACTAGAATACATTGTAACCACTTTAAAGAAAGAATTTGTTATCATAACTGGGTTGTCAAAAATACTAGTAGATACTTTTTTATTAAAAGAATCGATATCTGTATTATTAGTAATCATTTCAAATAAAATACTTGTTTCTTTTTCTAACATAATCGTTGTGCACTTTGCACAAATATTATACTTCTTTTTGTTATTTTGAATATGTGAAATTAGTAACAAAATTCCTACAATAACAATATAGGAGAAAGTATATTATGAATTATGACAAATTATTTACACCTGGCAAAATTGGTTCATTAACTCTTAAAAACCGTTTTGTTATGGGTGCTATGGGAGTTGGCTTCGCTAAACTTGGTGGAACACCAACTGAAAGAACAAAGGCTTATTATGAAGCTAGAGCGAATGGTGGTTATGCTTTAATTATCACCGAAGTAACAAGAGTACAAGATAGTGAGTTTTGCACTCCATTTGAGCCATCTTTAGGTGATGACAAGCATATTCCTGCTTGGAAAGAGGTTACTGATGCCATTCATAAACATGGTGCATATGTATTCCCTCAACTTCATCAACCAGGAAGACAATACACTAAGGCTATTTTAGGACATCAAGTAAGTGCTCCTTCACCTTTAGCTTGTCCAATGTTTGATGAAGTACCACATGAATTTACTACCGAAGAAGTATGGGACAACATTCATATGTTTGGTGATGCAGCTTTGCGTGCTAAAAAGGCTGGATTTGATGGTGTTGAAATTCATGCTGGACATGGTTATTTAGTTCAACAATTCTTATCTCAATTCACAAATAGAAGATTTGATGAATTTGGTGGAAGCCTTGAAAATCGTGCTAGATTTGCATGTGAAATCTGCAAAGATATTAAGAAGAAATGTGGAAGCGATTTCCCTGTAATTATTAAATTATCTGGTGAAGAAAAAGTACCTGGTGGTTTAACTATTTCTGATACTAAGATTTTCGCTAAGTATTTTGAAGAAGCAGGATACGATGCAATCGAAGTAACTATTTGTACATATGCATCTCTTGATTGGATGTCTGCTCCTGAAGATGTAGCTATGGGCTTTAATGCTGAAAATGCTAAAGAAATTAAGGAAAGTGTTTCTATTCCAGTTATCGCAATCGATAGAATTAATACTCCAGAGATTGCTGAAGATATCTTGGAGACTGGTAAGGCTGACTTTGTATCTATCTCAAGACAATCATTGGCTGATCCTGATTTCCCTAATAAGACAAAAGAAGGAAAGGTTTCTGAAATTTCACCTTGTATCAATTGTCTACAATCTTGTATGGGATATATGACAGATCCTAACCATTTACAAGCTTGTTGTCTTGTAAACCCAAGAGTAGGACATGAACTAGAATATAACTTTGATAAAGTAGAAAATCCAAAGAATGTTATGATCGTTGGATCTGGTCCTGCTGGACTATATGCTGCTTATGTTGCTAGTAAGAAGGGGCATCATGTCAAAGTATATGAAGCACAAGATAAGCTTGGTGGTCAATTTAGAGTCGCAACTCTTCCTCCTTGTAAGTCACTTCTTGCTACTCCACTTAGATTCTGGATTCAAGAAGGAAAGAAACAAGGTGTTGAATATATCACTAATACTGAGGTTACTAGTGAACTAGTTACAAGTGAAAATCCTGATGTAGTAATATTAGCTACTGGTGCTAAGCAATCTAAGCCTCATATTGAAGGCATTGATGGTGAGAATGTCTTTATGGCAAATGATGTCATTGAAGGAAAAGTAACAGTAGGAAGAAATGTTCTTGTTGCTGGAGCTGGTCTTGTAGGACTTGAGTGTGCTGATTTCTTAAGAGAAAGAGGAGGCAGAACAAGTACTATCATTGATATGATTCCTACAGTTAACTATGGTGTACTTGGTGTAGGCACTCACTTAAAAGCTAGACTTGATTCTAATAATACTAAGTATATTCTAGGAGCAAGCATTGTTAAGTTTACTAAAGATGGTGTTGTATACAAACAAGGTGATGAAGAAAAAGAAGCTCATGGCTTTGATAGCATTGTTATCGCAATGGGATCTAAGTCATACAATCCTCTTGAAGAAAGCTTAAAAGGCAAAGTTAAAGAATTATATGTAGTAGGTGATGCATCAAGCTCTGGACAAGCCAATAAAGCTACAGAAGAAGCTGCTGCAGTTGCCTTCAAGCTATAATCAATCAAACTTATTATTAATCAAAAGAATAGTCACTAACATGGCTATTCTTTTTATATACTTGCATAGCTTAATTGAAAACTGAATTTATTTGTTTTTTTTGTTTATACTTTGTGACCTAAATAAAAACATCCTTTATGGTATATAATCTAATCAAAGGAAGTATCCTCCA
>CAVDDT010000072.1:0-3727 GCA_963607765.1 Paratractidigestivibacter sp.
ATATTCTTACTCTAAACTTCCAACCGCCTTTGGTTTCTTCTTGCTTAATATAATTTTCTTTTTTAAACTTCATATCTTTCTCCTACAAAAATAGTCGCAACGATATAGGAATATAATAGAAGGTACATATGGGTACCTCCTTTCTGCCCAGGTTCTAGGCCTGGTTCTTGTTTGTTATCCCATAATCCAATAAATGCGATAGTGCCAAAAAAAGAATTCAGCACTCATACCACCTATAAAGAACTCTCTAGGTCTAACTATCATCACGCCTTCTTGTTTCCATATCTTTATCCAATAAGCGCCTGCACCTATTACAACGGATATAAGAATGGTTAGTAATATATGGATAATAGTATTCATCTTTTCTCCTTTCTATTTATACAAAAACTTTTTCAACTTATTAATATATTCGTTAGTGTCTACCCCAAATATGTCATATATCTTTAAAAGCTCGTCAGCTCCAACTTCTCGCCTTTGTTGTTCCCAATTTGCAACTGTTGAACGAGATACATTTATTCTTTCGGCTAAATCTTGTTGTGTAAAGCCACGAGACTCTCTTAATTCGACAATTTGACTCGCAATTTCTTTCTTTAACTTGTCGTTCATCTTTTTTACCTCACAATGTTATACTACCTTAAAAAAGCAAAAAAAGATACATAAATGCAAAAAAAATTAAAAAAAGTTAAAAGTTTCTTGACACAATACGACTCTTTTGGTATTGTATAGTCAAGGGGAGCCAAAATGGCTCAAGAAAGGAGAAAAATGAAAAGGACTTTAAAAGGGATTAGAAATGATTTAGGTCTAACACAACAACAAATGGCCACAAGGTTAGATATGAAATTAGCTAACTATCGCAATTTGGAATTAGGTGTAACCAAAATGTCGGCTATTCAAATGATTAAGATTTTGGACATAGCTGGGATTGATGATTATAGAGACCTAAAAATTACTTCTTAATTTTTTTTAACATCAAAGAGCCAAAATGGCTCAAGGCGTAGGAAATGGAAAAAATAACATTTACTGAAAAAGAACTAGAAGAAATCCTTCATGTCAAACAAAGAAGAATAGCTGAACTTCGTAAGCGCGGAATCTTGAATGGAGTAAAGATAGGGAAATCCTATATCTATCATAATTCGGAAATCAAAAGATTTTTTGAGAGATACGAAGGAAAAGAAATTCATTTCAATTAAAAAAGCCTAGCAACAAATGAAAAGGAAACTGCTAGGCGAGTAGTTAATACACGAAATTAACTACTCCAATTATATCAAAAAGAGGAGAACAAAATGAAAAGAAAACTAAGACCTTGTGTGCAATATGCACTTCAAGCAATAGCGGTATTAAGCGCGATACCACTAGTAATGCTAAACGACTTCACAACACCAGGAGGGCTAATCCAAATAGCAATCCTAATGATCATGTCAACTGGAAGCATATATATGTTAAGCAAATACGGAAGGTACTAAATGACTAAACAAGAACTAGAAGAGCTACAAGATGCAGCCGCTAAATCGTTATCAATAGAACTGCTAAAAAGAATAGAAGAAATGCCAGCGGGAGTAAGATGGGTAGTCACTAAGCTGGATGAACATGCAATTGAATTCAAGGAGGAGAAAATCAATGTCGGAAAAGAATGAGGAAATGACAATCCAGGAGAAAATCCAGGAGGCAAACAAGGGCATCAAGACTACTCCAATTCATAACAAAGAGTATGCCGAGGTGCCACAAAGAGTTAAAGCATTCAGACAAATATATCCAGAAGGTGCAATTGAGACTGAAATCGTATCAATAGCTGGCGGAGTAGTGATTATGAAAGCTACAGTCAAAGGAGAGAATGGCACAGTCCTAGCGACTGGATATGCCTATGAAAAAGAAGGCTCTTCAAACATTAATAAGACCTCATATATCGAGAATTGCGAAACAAGCGCAGTAGGTAGAGCCTTAGGTTTTTGCGGGCTAGGCATTGACAACAGCATAGCAAGCTATGAAGAGGTAGAAACAGCTAGACTCCAACAAGGAGATACAGCAAAGGCAAGCCCTGCGCAAATTACTTACTTAAAGAAACTACACAGTAAAGAACAGCAGCAACAAATGCTAGAGTTCTTCAAAATTGAAACACTAGACGATCTAACAGTAAGCCAAGCAAGCCAGCTAATAAGTAGAGCAAGAGCTGAACTAGAAAAGAGAAAGAACAATGAAGGAAATAATCAATAACGAAACAGGGGAAGTATACGAAATCCTAGATGAACAAGAGATAAATGAGAAACATAACCTCATTCTAAAGGAGTTCAACACCCTAATACCAGATGAAGTGCTAGATGCATATGCACAGCTTGAAATGTATCAAGATCAAATAGATACATGGCAAAAAAGTGTAAAAGAGAAGTTCCTGGAGCTAGCCAAAAAGAACTTTGAGGAAACAGGGGAGAAAACAATTGGCAACCATTATGTCAAAGTCACATACAAGCCTGCATACACTCAAAAAAGAGTAGACACCGAGAAGATGAAGAAAGCTGGCATCTATGATGAGTTTACTAAAGAAATTGATGTAGCTGAAAACATTGCAATCAAAATCGAATGAACTTCACAGCTGAGTATTTAAGAAAAGCAACTAACGAAGATGGTGATATGGAGCTAACACTAAAGCTCAACAGTTACTATGACCAGGAAATCATAAAAGACCTGCAAAAGGAAACGCCATACAGGATAAGTTGCAACCAAATAAAGTCCAAAAGGAGCCTGGAGCAAAACAAACTGCTTTGGGCAATCATTAGAGAAATCAATGTGGCCATGGGCACTGAGAGAGATAGTGATGACTGGGATATATACATAAGAGCCCTAGAAAGAGCGGGAGCGAAATATGAATATATCGCAGTCCTTCCTGAAGGTGCTGAAATCCTAAAAGAAAAGTTCAGGGCTGTGCAAAAAATGAACAGCTTTGAACACAATGGCCATACATTTGACTGTTACAAAGTGTTCTATGGATCATCAAAAATGAACAGCAAGGAAATGACCCTACTGATAGACACTCTAATGGATATGGCTGAAGAAGTAGGAATACATATCAATGACCCAATCGATTATAAGTGACAAAAAAGAATGTCTAATATGCCATACAACACAAGGGTTACACTTGCACCACATATATGAAGGAACAGCTAATCGAAAGAAGAGCAACCAATACGGATGCTGGTGCTACCTATGCGGTAGACATCACAACTTATCAAACGAGGGGGTCCATTTTAAAAAAAGCCTGGACTTGAAATTAAAAAGGATGTGCCAAAAAAAGTTTAAAGAAGCATATCCAGATAAAGACTTCATAAAGATATTCGGGAGGAATTACCTATGAAACTAGTAAGAACTAAACAAGAACGCTTGCAAGACTATCAATGGCTAGCAAGCCTAATGTTAGAAAACAAAGAATACAAAAACAACTGCTGGAAGTGTGTGAAAGAGTTCTACAAGCGCTACTATCATGTAACGCTTGATGAAGCGGCAGGAAACAATGCTTATACACAACCTTCAACAATAGAAAGAGACTGGAGAAAGCTAAGAGAGAACAATCCAAAATTAAAGGATTTAGAGCTATCTCAGGACGATTACAAACAAACAGCACTAGATAGTGTAGTGATTGATAAAAACGGAGTAGCGAGCATTCTATGAGCGAAATCAAATGGATTAAGCTGGCAACTAATATCTTTGATAATCGAAAGATTAGACAAATAGAAAC
>CAVDDT010000073.1:0-3645 GCA_963607765.1 Paratractidigestivibacter sp.
CCCTCTTATTAAAGATATTTTAGTATTTAAGAGGATAATTTATAAGGCACTTTTAGGCATGAAAAAGTGCCCCTTAAAGAAAATACAAAATATTGAACATTACTGTTACAACATTGCTATAATTCTTTCAGCAACTTTCTGTTGTAATCTCTAACTCACATTCCCTTGCCGGGTTAGAGATTTTTTATACAAAAAAGACTAGTTTCCTAGTCTTTTGCCAACAACATCATAATAATCTTCATCAACAACCGTCTCTAAATTAAGATACTTGCTAACTATCTTGCCTAGCTCTTCCCCTGATAATAAATCGCGTGAATAATCAGATGCCTTACCACTGTGATGTCTATTAATCGTTTCTCTGCTCATTCCATGAGCTATGGTAAGTGTACCATTTTCATTTAATAGAGAGCTTAAATGCTTAATTAATAAATCCGGATTAATAAAATGAGGAAATGCATTATAGATAACAATATTATCAAACTTGTCAGCGTTATATTCTTCGACATCTCCACAAATAAACTTAACGTTTTTAAATTTGCTTGAAGCAACCTTTATCATCTCACTAGATATGTCAATGCCAGTCACATCACAATTTCTCTTAAGATAATAAGGAACCATTACACCAGTTCCACAGGCTACATCTAGTACTTTAGAATTTGACACATGACCATTATCTAGAATAGTATTGATAATCTTATCATCTTTAACCATATCATCATCCCATGATGAAGCTAGTCCATCAAAGAATGTTTTAATACTAGCCTTGTCCATTAAATTAATTTAGCCTTCTTTAATGCGAAATAAATAAGTGGCACAACCACAATTTGAATAATAATGCCAGGAAAACAAGTCACAAAATAAGAAGTTGTCCAAGCTGCCATTGAATATTCGCCACCCGCAAAAATTAGAGCCTTACAAATACCTGCAATAATTCTTCCTATAAGCATAGCACCAATTAGTGAAACATATACTTTAGGTGTATCTTTTAGCTTAAACAAGTTCATTAATAATCCAGAGAAAGCACCATAACAAGCTAATTCAATCATCATTTGAGGAAGATAGCCCATAGCTGGCATGCCAGTAATTAAACTAGATAATAATGGTCCTACAATACCACATAATAATCCATATGGAAGACCACAAACAAGACCACACAATAATACTGGAATATGCATAGGACAATAAATAGATCCGGCATTTGGAATAGCGTGGAAGGCTTGTGGAAGTACTACACACATGGCAATCATAATTGCACAAATAATCGCTTTCTTTGTATTAGTCATTTTTAATACCCCCTTAAAATTAATACAAAAATTAATATTAAAACACACCCTATAAGTATGCAATAATCATTTTTAGATAAACAAATATCAAATTTTATTTTCTTGTTTCGATAGTTAACACCCCTTGATTCTAAGGCAAGAGATAAATCATCAGCTCTTTTAAAAGCACAAATAAACACTGGAACCACAAAAGGAAGAATACTCTTAGCTCTTGTAAGCAAGCTCTTATTGTTCACATTAGCCCCCCTAGCCATCTGTGCTTTTCTTAATTGCTCAGCTTCCTCATATAAAATAGGAATAAAACTAATAGAAATAGATAGGATCATGGATACTTCATAAACATTGGCACCAATATATTGAAGAGGCAAGATGCACATATTTATTCCCTTGGTAATATCTACAGGAGTAGTACTAGAAACCAAAATGCTACCAAAGATAATAATGATACACATTCTACCAATCACATTAATACCCTGTAGTAATCCTATATAAGAAGGAGAAAAAATAAGCCAAGTAAAGTATGAGTTTTCTCTTGAAAAGAAAAGAAAATTCATTAGTAAAATAGTTAAACAAAGCCATCTAGTCTTATATAAAGAATCTAGAATTGTCTTATAATCGCACTTTGATACTTTGAATAAGATAAAGATAATCACTATCCAAAATAAATAAGACACAAGATTATTAGTAAGACAAACACCAACTATTAAAATAATTAAACAAATAATCTTAATAAAAGAAGTACTATTATGCACAATCGTATTCTTATATTCATATAATCCTAAAGGCATACTATTCATGTGTATACCTCTTTTCTATTTCTTCTAATAATTCAGAATACTTTATACAACTTAGATTAAGTCTTTTAGACAATCTAGGGATATAAAAATCATAATCCTTTAATACTTCGCTAGATTTTCCATCTTTGTAAATAGTTCCATCTTTTAAAACAATTGTACGATTAGCACACTCACAAATAATATCGGCACTATGACTTATTAAAATAATTGTTGTACCTCTCAAGTTTAAATCATTCAAGATATTAATAAGGCTTTTCTTACCATCATAGTCTAAGCCCGCAAACACTTCATCTAATATTAAAATATCTGGTCTAGATACAAGCACTCCAGCTATCGCAATCTTTCTTTTTTCACCAATAGAAAATTCAAAAGGAGACATGTCCTTAACCTTTTCATAATTAAAACCAAGATATTCTAATGTCTCTTTGATTCTCTTTTCTTTTTCATCATTGCTTAACTCACTAATGGAAAAACCAACATCTTTATAGACCGTGCTTTCAAAAAGCTGTTTTTCTACAAATTGGAAAACAACGCCAGCTCTTCCTTTTACACTTACTTTTCCTTCTGTTGGGCTATTTAATCCAGCAATAATATCCAACAAAGTAGACTTGCCACTACCAGTCTCACCAATAATCCCCACAAACTCGCCATCTTTTATTTCTAGTGAAACATTATCTAAGGCTTTTGTTTCATAACTGGTATTCTTTAAATAAGTGAAAGATACATTATCTAATCTAATTGACATAGTACCTCCACTAACTCATCCTCATCAATTGGACAATGGTCTAATTTAATACCTTTTTTAAGTAAATCATTATATAGTCTCACATAATAAGGAGCCTCTATCCCATTTTCATTTAAAAGCTTCTCGTTGTTTAAAATAAAAGAAGGCACATCATCTCTAATAATCTTGCCACTATTTAAAATAATTAAACGATCACACAAATTAGCCTCATATACATCATGAGTAATACTAATAATTGTCTTACCATTCTCATGAAGCTTTTTCATAATATTTAAAACATTCTCTTTGCCTAATGGATCAAGCATACTAGTTACTTCATCAAAGATGATAATCTCACTATCACCACTCAACACTCCAGCTATTGCGATTCTTTGTTTCTGTCCACCAGAAAGTAAATGTGTAGACTTGTTTAAATAGTCCTCCATATCTACCATCTTTAAGGCATTGATTACTCTATTTTCAATATTGTCTAAGCCCAGATTCTCAGGATAAAAAGCTACATCTTCTTTAACCAAAGAAGAAACAAATTGATTATCAGGATTCTGAAACACCATTCCTACATATCTATTTAATTCATTATCTTTTCCATTAACCAAAACGCTACCCTTGCTAGGCTTTAGTAGGCCATTAATGATTCTGGCTAAAGTAGACTTACCACTACCATTTCTACCTAATATACAAACATATTCTCCTTTTTTAATATTCAAAGAAATGTTGTCTAAAACAAGTTTATTATCATAGTTAAAAGATAAACCCTTAATTTCAATACACATAATAAAGATTATAAATGAATATAAAAATTAGTTAAGCCCCATGGGGG
>CAVDDT010000074.1:0-3250 GCA_963607765.1 Paratractidigestivibacter sp.
ATTCCATTCCAATAATTAGATAAAACATCATTGATATTTCCTCCAATTACATCATTAACAAAATCATTATTATTTAGTTCCCTATATCCATCAAGGCAATCATATTGTGGATCAGCCCACGAAATTAAAAATTTTTGAGCGTAGAATCTCAACATGATCAATGGCTTTTCTTTAAAGTTTTCAAGTACACCATCTATAAAAGCCTTCGCCTGCAAAGATGTGTATTCAGCCATATACCCACTCTCAACATGATAAGCCTCAAATTCAGAAGTGTAACTGCCCGGTTTTCTTTGATCATAGTTTAAACCATAGGCAATCCAACATATCGTAGGCAATTTTGTGTCGTTGTAATCTATATCAGCTCTGTTACTCCAAAATTTCTGGAGTCCCGTTGTTCCTGCATAACTACCAATAAGCATTAAAACCATAAAAATAATTAATACTTTTTCTTTATTTTTTATAGAGTATAAAATCAGAAAGATTAACTCCGCTATTAATATAATTAAGCTGTTTTCCTTAATGGTTATTGAACCAATTATTGATATTGTAGAAATAAAAACATTGTTTATTTTTTTATTTTTGAAATACAAGAGTAAATTATAAATAGACAATAAGCCTAGTGAGTATGATACACAATTGCCATAAACCATAAAACTATAAAAAACAAATTGCATGCTTCCGAACATAAGAAATATAAGTGTGCAGTTTGCGGTTCTATTTTCTTTAAATAAATTCTTGCCTATACCATATAAAGAATAATACCCGATTAAAACAAAAATTAAATTTACCAGTCTTATAGTGTATAAAGCTAAATCTTCTCCAAAGATTTTTATGTGTATCATAAAGTATGTCACAAGACCTATATTATTAGGATATACGCTAATATATGATCCGTAGCTTAATGATGAATAATTTCCGCCCACTATTGTTTTAGCAGCATTAAAACAATTAAAACTATCACCAGCCTCACGTATGATTGGATCATTAATAAAAATCCATATGATTCCTATAATAAAAGAAATACACAAAAATGTATAAAGTAAAGTCGAATCCTTTATCCCAAAAAAGTCTTTCTTTACAAGTAAAATCAAAACCAAGAATATTATTAAAAAAGATATAACTTTTATTAGGTTTATGTCATTGGAAAATTTAACATAATTACCAGCTAATTCATCTATTTTTGCACTAAAAAATAGATTGCCAACACCATAAAATATCGTAAATATTCCAAAGAAAATTTTCACAACCAAATCTGATAGTTTAAATATTTTTTTCATTATTAACCCTCTTGTATATTAAAGACAAACCATATGCTGCATATGGCAACAAATACATAAAATATTGATATAAATAAATGGCCTTTACTTCCCAAATCGCATGGAAGAAGAACCCCCCCAGTACTATAACTGCAGGAAGCATTATATCTAATTTAATATTTTTTCTATTTAAAATAATAAAGCTGATTAGTCCTATAGAAATAACATTAGACATTGTGTCCCAAAAATAATTTAAAACGTTGTTTATATTTCCACTAATGACATTTTGACTAAGCTCACTATTATGTAATTCTCGATATTGATCAAAAGCCTCATATTGAGGATTAGCCCAAGAGACAATAAATTTCTTTGCATAATAGCTAATGCCTATACTTGGCTTTTCTATAAAACGATCTATACACATCTTAATAAAGCTCTTCGCTTCTAGAGAAGTGTACTCGGCTTTGTATCCATTACTAGAATGGAAATTTTCAAATTGATTAGTATAATGACCAGGATTATTTGGATCATAGTTAACACCATACGCAAGCCAACAAATAGTTGGAAGCTTGGTTTCGCAATAGTTTGTATCGACCTTGTTTCCCCAATAATTTTGTAGACAAGTCGTTCCTAAATAAGTTCCACCAATCGCAATTAAAACAAACAACATCACTATTATTTTCTTATTTTTTAGTAAATCTAAGAATAAATAGATAACTTCTGCTATCAATATAATTAGACTGTTCATTTTAATGGTTATAGCTAAAATAATTGAAATTGCTGATAAAATTAAGCAACCATTTTTTCTATTATCCAAAAAATCAATCAATAGTAAAACCGATGCCAAAGCAAGTGAATATGACATACAATTTCCATAAATAAAGAAACTATAAAAAACAAATTGCAAGCTTCCATACATCAAAAACAAGACTATGCAATTAACAATTCTATCCTTAAAAAGCTTATTAGTAATTGAATATAAAGAATAGTATCCTAATAGTACAAACAGTAAATTAATTATTCTAATTGAATATAGACTTCCTGTTTCACCAAAAAGTTTAATATTAATTAAATCGTATGTAACCAATCCAAAATTATTTGGATAAACACATATGTATCCACCCTGTTTTAAAGAAGTTAGATTACCATTGTAAATATCCAGGGCTGTATGATAACAGTTATATGCATCATCACCTTCTCTTAGTACTACATCATTTGTGAATATCCAAAATAATCCAATTATCAAACAAATTACAAGAAATGAAATTAATATATTTTTTTCTTTTATGTTAAAGAAATCTTTTTTGATTAAAAAATATAGTAACAACAAAAAGGCCAAAAGTAAGATAACATTAACTACACTTAATCCAAAGCATATCTTTTTTTCATAATAGTCGGCATTGTTAATCCAATATGTAAAAAATATGTTTGAGAAGGCGTAAACAAAACAAAAAATTGCAAAGCAATACTTAACTATAATGTTTGATAACTTTAAAAATAAATTTTTCATATTACTTTAAATAGTATACATCATACAAATATGTGCTGTATTCACTCTTTGTATACCCACACTCTTCAACTTTAGAAGAAAGTTGAATGTAGTTATTTTCATCATCATAATAAAAGCTATTAGAATTAACTATTAGAATGTCATAATCGCATTTTTCTAAATAATCTTTTAAATTGTCATAATCCGGTACTGCCCCATCTGGCCAGAAATTATCATATGCGTCATCATGAGGAAAGAAAATTAAATACAGCGCATAACTTATATCATCATAATCCGTGTAGTTATATCTTTTTTCCTTTCCAAATAGATATTCACCCCTTATATAAGAAGGCATATAGAAAGTTTGATTAATAATTCTAGGATTTTCTATTTCAAGTTCATCAACCATTTTTCTAATATTTTGAATAAGTTCTAACTCGCTATTTTCTATTTTATAGATATAGTTATAATCATCATCTGGAATAAACGATTCATGGTAATACAT
>CAVDDT010000075.1:0-3100 GCA_963607765.1 Paratractidigestivibacter sp.
AGCTTTATTTAGATGTTATAATTTTGTTAATAAAATTGAGCGGGGACAATTATGCTGGTATACCAAGGGATAAAATCAGAGTTTATTAATGATGTAGATTTAAATAAGATTACAGATAAGATACTCGAGAGATATAAACAAGTATTTCATAGAAGTACTGGTACTGCAGAGATTAATTCGTGGTCTAATTCTATGCAAAGAATGCGTGGAGTATTAAGTGATAGTGAGATACCTGATAATTCTGGAGTAGCTATTGAATTTAATATTCCTCATACTTCTAATAGAATAGATTTCTTATTATCTGGATTAAATAAAGATGATAAAAACTCTATTATCATAGTAGAGCTAAAACAATGGGAACATGCCAATATGGTAGAAGGCAGAGATGGAATAGTTTCTACTTATACTGGTGGTGCTAATAGGGAAGTAGTTCATCCATCTTATCAAGCATGGAGCTATTCTACTTTAATCAATAGTTTTAATGAAGATGTATATGATGGCAATGTTGATTTACATCCATGTGCTTTCTTACATAACTACAATATTACTGATGATGACCCTATTAATAATGAAGTATATAAGGACTATATTGATAGAGCTCCAATGTTTGGCAAAAATGATTTTGAAAAACTAAGAGAATTTATTAAGAAATATATTTCTAAGGGTGATGACAAGAAGGGCCTGTTTATTATTGAAAATGGTAAGATTAGGCCTTCTAAGACATTGCAGGATTCTTTAACTTCAGTATTAAAGGGAAATAAGGAGTTTGTTTTAATTGATGATCAAAAGGGCATTTATGAACAAGCTCTTGAACTTGGAAAGTATGCCAATAATCACAATAAGAAACATGTGATGATAGTAGAGGGTGGTCCTGGTACTGGTAAGTCAGTGCTGGCTATTAATCTATTAAAAGAATTTCTTAATAATAATTTAAATGCTTTCTATGTTACTAAGAATGCTGCTCCTAGAAGTGTGTTCTTATCTAAATTGTCTAATGATAGGCTAAGCTCTTTTAAAGTATTGTTTAAGGGATCTGGTTCTTTTGTAGAATCTAAATCAAATGATTTTGATGTATTAATTGTAGATGAAGCACATCGACTAAATGAGAAATCAGGTTTGTTTTCTAATCTAGGTGAGAACCAAATAAAAGAGATAATAAATGCTTCTAAGTTTTCTATTTTCTTTATAGATGAAAATCAAAGAGTTACTCTTAAGGATATTGGTTCAATAAATGAAATAGAAAAGTATGCAAAGGAATATAACGCATCAGTTTCTAAAGTGGAATTAAAGAGTCAATTTAGATGTGATGGATCAGATGGATACTTAGCTTGGTTAGATAATGTCCTAGAAATAAGAGAAACAGCTAATTTTGAATTAAATGAAGGATATGACTTTAGAGTATTTGACAATCCAAATGATTTAAAAGAAGCTATTTTTAAAGCTAATGAAAAGAACAATAAATCTAGACTAGTAGCAGGATATTGCTGGAACTGGATAAAAGAGGGGAAGAATAAAAGTGATGTCTATGATATTACCATTCCTGAATATAACTTTGGCATGAGCTGGAATCTAGGAAGCTCTTCTACTTGGGCGATAGATAAAGATTCAGTTAACGAAATAGGCTGTATACATACTTGCCAAGGATTAGAATTTGACTATGTGGGTGTAATTATAGGCGATGATTTAAAGTTTGAAAACGGTAAGCTTGTAACCGATTATCATAGGAGAGCTTCAACCGATCAATCTATTAAGGGCATTAAAGCATACGCTAAAAAACATGGTGAAATAGAAGCTTATAAACTTACTGATTCTATTATTAAGAATACATATAAAACTTTAATGACAAGAGGCATGAAAGGCTGTTATGTATATTGTACTAATAAAGCATTAGGCGAATATTTAAAGAGTTGTTTGAAAGAAATTGAATAACTACATTAAACAAATGAAAAAAGAAATGAAAATAGGAGTAAAAAATATATGTCGTTGGCTACATATTTGTGTTTAAATTGCGAGCAAGTATCTGAATATGATAAAGACGGCTGTTTTACTTGCGAAAAGTGTGGCGGTTGGACTATTAATTTAGAAGTGGCACCAGATTCTTGGAAGCGGCTAAGTCGAGAAGAAAAAGAAAAAGAAATAGCAATAATCAAAAAAATATCTTCATATGAAACACACACTGGAGAAAAATATTCTTCGATAAAGGAAAAAGCGAAATCGTCTTATATACATAATATTCCTGTTACTACTTGTGATATCAATAAAGAATATAAAATTTTGGGCCCAATATATTACCAAATTAGCGATAGGGGCACAAGGCAAGATTTCGAAAATAAATTAGAGGAATATAAGGATTTATTAGATGGTTTAGAAAAACAAGGATTACTGTCTGATAAGAGCGATTTAAGAGATGAAAATATCGTTTCTTTATTCGCAACACTTGAAATTTTGGATCATGGAGATGTGAGTGCTTCTACAAAAGATCTAATGGGACAAAAAACCGATTGGTTTGATATTGCTTTTCATATAGCGATTGAAGAACTTAAGAAAAGAGCGTACTTAATTGGAGCTAATGCGATAATTGGCATGAAACAAGATTTGGATCTTGATACTAACGGATTTCAACATTTTTATTTGCAAATTTATGGCACAGCTGTGGAAGTTAGAGATATGCAAAATGATTCGCTACTAACCAGAGAAGATTTTGAACATGAAATAAATGTAAATGATGACTCCAAATATATTCCAGCGTGGGAACAAAACAAAAATATTGAATATGTTGAGATAGACACAACTCAAAGCAATATAGATTGTCCTATATGTGGTTTGAATCAACGCTCAGATCGTTCAAAATGTTGGAATTGTGGTGTGAAATTTAAGCCTATTTTTAGAGAAAATAAATAATTCTTTTTATTTTCTATGCAATGTTTAAGTTTCCTTAAATGCTAAATTTGTAAGTTTTGATTTAAGCAGATGATTTGGTCATACGGTCAATGATTATTAAGAATTTGGTGAAACAAATTTATCTATTGATGAAAAAGTTAATTGGTATTTTTGATAAAATTACATAGCGTATATAGAGGTGTAGTATGTTATACAAGGT
>CAVDDT010000076.1:0-3095 GCA_963607765.1 Paratractidigestivibacter sp.
GTGCTAGCACCAGAGTTTAATGTATTAGCACCATCTTTTAGAGTAGATACACCATCATTCAATTTAACTGCACCATCATATAGTGATTGAGTACCATCAATTAGTTCTTGAGTAGCTTCTTTTAAGTCATCTAATTGATCAAAGATAGAACTTAATTCATCGATATCAGAGAATTCTTCTTTTAAGTCATCTGTTGATGTTGCAGCTGCAAGCATCATAGTAGGAGACTCAAAGTTTTCTACATCAGATTCAATAGTAACTTCATCTACTAGATAGTCTTCAAGCTTATGCATTAAATCAGAATCAAGTACTTGGCTTAAGCCTTTCTTTAGTCCTGGAAGCATTACTCCAGCAACAATACTATGTGATGAATCAGATGTTACTTTTCCAGATGAAACTTTTACATTCTTGAAAACATCTTCATCAAACATGCCACCTAGTCCAACAACAAATGGAGTAACTAGGTTATATGTTTTTCCATTAACAGTATAAGTTCTATTTAAGCTATTGCTTACTTTAATAGTAATAACTAAGTGGCCACTCTTGCCAACTAGTTCATCAGCAGTATATGCAGTACCATCTAGTTTATATGAAATGCTTGTAGTAAGAGGAAGATCCTTAGTTGAAGTACCTTGATAATAAATATCAGTATCAGTAGTATTCCAAACATAGCCACCACTTGTCGAAACAACTTCATCATTACTCTTTAAGTTTTGAACATTGCTTAAATCAGAAGTATCCTTGTAGTCGCTAAAGCCACTATCACTATGTAAAGTATCAGAAACAGTAATAGACTTAACACTACCATCAGTATTTAATACAGTATAAACACTTTCTTTCTTTTCTACTTCATCTTCTGCCGCAACAGGAAGTGCATAAGTAGCCACAAGTAGACAAGAAATTAAAGTAACTAATCCCTTTTTAATCTTATTCATTTATTTTCTCCTTTTTAGGCCATCCAAGAGTTGTATGGCTGATAATACCCTCAAATATAATTAAGAAACATGGAAGTACAAAGATAATAACTACCATTGAATACAAGGCACCTCTTGCGATAAGCAAACAAATACTTTGTAAAAGTTCCATCTTCGAAATAAGTGAAACACCAACTGTAGCTCCAAAGAAAGTTAATCCTGAAGTTAAAATTGATTGAGAAGAATTGTATACAGATATTTGAGCTGCCTCAAACTTGTCATGACCATTGTTTAATTCTTCCTTAAATCTTGTTGTCATCAAAATCGCATAATCGACTGTCGCACCAAGCTGAATAGTACCAATTACTATACTTGCGATAAACGGAAGTGTTGTACCAGTAAAGTAGGCTGTTGCCATATTCATGATGATGGCAGCTTCAATTGCAGCTACAAGTAAGATTGGAAGAGACAATGACTTAAAGCTAATTAGGATAATCACAAAGACAAAGGCAATAGATATCCAGTTTACGTTATTGAAATCGACATTAGCAATCTCAATTAAGTCCTTCGTCATTGGAGCTTCACCAGTAACAACAGCACTTGAATCATAGTTCTTTACAATAGAAGTAAGAGTCTCAATTTGTTCATTTATTTCATCTGTACCAGCATTCAAATTACTATTAACCATAATCATTTCATGACCATTTGCCACAAACGTATCAGTTAAAACATCTGGAAGAATTGAAGAAGGAATAGCTCCACCAACAAACTTCTCAACAGCTAAACAGCTAGTAATATGATCAAGACTTTCAATCTCTTTACACATTTGCTTAATATCTTCATCCTTTAAAGAATCATTAATGATAATAAAGTAACTTGAGTTCATATTGAAGTCTTCCTTTAACTTTGAATTACCAATCTTACCAGTCATATCAGATGGAAGAGAATCAGTTAAAGTATAGTATTGTTCAACCTTTGGATAAGCTAACGCGAAAATCGCAAACACTAACACAAAGGTAACCATAACGCCCTTATAATGCTTAGTAACAAAATAAGAAGTCTTTTCTAGCTTTGGAATAAGAGGCTTGTGTTCCCACTTCCAAATCTTATTTCTAAACATAAGAATTAAAGAAGGAAGAATTGTGATTGTACTTAATACACCAAGCACAACACCCTTAGCCATAACTAGACCAATATCCTTACCAAGAGTAAGTCTCATGAAGCATAGTGCTAAGAAACCAGCTACTGTAGTTAAAGATGAAGCACTAATTGAAACACCTGTATTGACGATGGCATTTTCCATTGCATCAAAGTCATTATCAACTAGTTTTCTTTCTTCTCTCCATCTATTAACAAGGAAAATAGAATAGTCCATTGTAACACCTAGCTGAAGAACGGTAGCTAATGCTTCGGTAATATAAGATATTTGTCCAAAAATAATGTTTGTACCAAAGTTATATACAATTGGGAAGATAAGTCCAATCATAAACAAGAATGGTAAGATGTTTGACTTTAAACCAAGCCACAATACAACAATACAAGCAGCTACAGCAATTAAGATATAGATAGGAAGTTCTTCATCAACAAGAGCCTTAGTATCTTGCAAGATGATAGACATACCACCAATGTAAGCCTCACCTGCACAAATCACTTTGATCTTAGCAATCGCATTCATTGTAGAAGTACTAGCAGCTGTATCATTGAACCTTACAATCATCATCGTAGCATCCTTATCGGAATTAAACATGAAATTGTAGATATCATCTGGAAGAACATCATAGGCAACAGAAACATCCAAGACATCTGATAGCCAGAATACTTCACTAACTCCATCAACCTCACTAATTCTCTCTTTTAAATCAAGTAGATTACTAGTGGGCATGTTTTCAACCGTAATCATCGCACTACTTGCTAGATTAAAGTCCTTTTCTAGATATTGTTCACCTATCATTGAATCCAAGTCACTAGGCAAGTAAGTTAAGATATCGTAGTTAATCTTTGTTGATACTGCACCTATAGCACTAGGAA
Source organism: Paratractidigestivibacter sp. (assembly GCA_963607765.1). Classification (GTDB taxonomy): domain Bacteria; phylum Bacillota_I; class Bacilli_A; order Erysipelotrichales; family Erysipelotrichaceae; genus Colivicinus. The sequence continues at coordinate 2,943 of CAVDDT010000076.1, forward strand.
TTAATAGTAGGATGGAAACAATTAAAATTTGCTTATAAAATTTGACAATAAAATGTGCAAACTTCTTCATAAACCCTCCACTAAATAATGACCAATAGTCATTCACATAGAGTATTATAATACTACCTAAATTTAAGTCAATAGAAAAATGAC
>CAVDDT010000077.1:0-3019 GCA_963607765.1 Paratractidigestivibacter sp.
TAGATTATAACGATCATAATAAATTTGTATTTTAAGCATAAAACACCTCTATGTTATTCTATCAAAAAACTTATACACCAAACAAATCGGCCAATAATGTTAAGCTGGTGACACATCGTCCCCCCACCTTGACGGGGGGGGGGAAAAAATTATATGATATAAAAGCAAATACTTAACATGATTTAGCCTTGATTTTTGAGATGATGAGTGCTTAAGGTGAATATAAGACAGGGGACAATTTTTTATAGTGGACCAGACTTTTTACACCTTTTTAAGTCATGTTATCAACAATAGTATAAAAATATGAAAAAAATAATTCCAATTTCAGTTTGTTTGTTGAGCATAGGCGTTATGGTTGGAGCGTATTTTGCTAGCGATAGAAAAGCTCCTTCTATCAACGTTAGTGATGTGCCTGAAATTTCTTGTTCACTTAAATATGAAGAATTATTAAATTATGCAAGCAGTGATGATGAAGATTTAAAATCTTTTTTTGTAGAAGAGGGAAGCTTGAGCGAAATCGCTAATAACGGTTATCTTACTTATGTGGCAATAGACACTAATAATAATGTTTCTAAATTAAAGGTTAATGTTTCAATCGCATCCGAACTTATAAATTATCATATTGAATTGCTTCAACCATTAAAGGCACAAATTCATGAAACTTTTAAGACTGGTGAATATTTGACTTTAAAAAATGATTGTGGGTGGAATATAAACGATACCTTTAATATTGAGGGCGTTGATTATGATTTGAAGGGTGAATACGATGTTAAGGTGACTGCGAAGTCTCATTCAGAAGTTGAAGCACTTGTCACAACGATGAAAGTGGATGATTTTGAGTCTCCAGTGATTAATTTAGCTAGTGAGTCCATCGATGTTCATAGTGGACTGCTTTTTTCGGATGAATGGTTCTTAAAAAATATTGTGTCAGTAGAAGATGACAATGATGATGGCGAAGAGCTATTAAGTAGAGTTAGTACAAATTGGAAAGATGTAATGCTTCCTTCAAGTAGCGGCTATGTTTCAAAAGAGGGCACTTATACAATCACTTATCGTGTTACTGATTCTGATGGCAATACTGGTACAGCTACTTTGCATCTTTCTTTAAAGAAACAAAGCATGGTGGTTGAACAAACGACAGAGGGAGAAAATAATGAATAACAAAAATGTCGAGACGATAGATCTTCTTGAATTGCTTAGAATATGCAAGAAGAACTTGTTGATATTTATTAGCATATGCCTATTTACAGGAGCTATCGCTTTTTGCTTTACAAAGTTTTTCGTAAAAGAAGAGTTTACCGCGAATGCTAAGATGATCATTGTTCAAAAGTCTGATGCAGCTAGCAGTCAACAAAACTATACTTATTCTGATGTACAGCTATCGCAAAAATTAGCTAATACATATAGTGAAATCATTATGTCAGAGGCTATTTCTAATGTGGTAATCAATAATTTGGATTTAGATGATTTGTATGGTATTGATTCGGAAAAGTTTTCTAAGATTGTTACTGTAAGTAGTGTTAATAGTACTGAGGTGATTTCGATCGATGTAGTAACCAATGATCCAAAGCTTAGTGCTGATATAGCCAACGAAATAGTTAGTGTATTTGAAGAAAAGATATATGACATTATGCAAATAGAAAATGTTACTTCTCTAACTGAGGCAAAGGTTCCTTTAAAAAAGTCTGGCCCTAGTATTTTAAAAAATACTACATTGGGTATTTTGCTTGGTTTAGTAATTTGTGGCATTATTGCTATCAAGATTCTTTTGACTGATACTAAGGTCAAAAGTGAGGATGATATTAAGAAGATTTTTGAGGGATGCAATTATCATATTATTGGCAATATTCCTGAATTAAATATTAAGGAGGAAAACGACAATGAGTGAAAAGATTGAAACTCCTGTCACACCTAGGAAGAGTTTTCCAAAACCATCTGACAATATGGTTACTATAAAGGAACCTGAGAGCGCTGCTGCTGAGGCGTTTAGGATTCTTAGGACGAATATATCCTTAAGAGACTTTGATGGTAAGATAAAGGTTATTAATGTAATTAGTTCTGTGACTTCTGAATCAAAGAGCACTACAATTGCTAATTTGGCATACGTATATAGCCAAATGGAAAAGAAAGTTCTTTTAATTGATTTGGATTTAAGAGCTAGTAGTTTACACAAGAAATTAAGATTAAAGAATAATGTAGGAGTTAGTGAAGTTTTATCTAATGCTTGTTTATTTCAAGATGCAGTAATTAATTACGCGCCTAACTTAGATGTTTTGCTTGCAGGTAAGAAAAACCCTTATGCTAGTGAATTGTTAGAAACTAAGGCTTTTAAAAACTTTTTAGCAGCAGTTAAAGATGTCTATGATTTAGTATTATTAGATTGTCCTCCGGTGGGAATTGTTTCTGATGGAATTATTGTTAGTTCGATGTGTGATGGAACTTTGTTTTGTGTAGCAAGCAATGTTGTTGATAAGAAAGAACTTGAACACACTCGAGATTTATTAAACAATATCGAGGGAATAAATGTGCTCGGCATAGTTATGACAAGAACTGAACGTAGCAAGAAGTACTATGGTAGTTCTTATGGGTATGGTTATGGATATGGCAATAGTAAGAAGAAATGATTGATATACATTGCCACGTTTTGCCGAATGTAGATGATGGCAGCGATAGTTTAAAGTTATCTAGAAAGTTATTAAGTGATGCGAAAAACGAGGGAATCGAAAAAGTGTTAATTACTCCTCATTTTATGAGGCTTGATAAATATAGGCTAAGAAGAAAAGAATTGTTGCCACTGTTTAATAAATTAAAAGAAGATACTAAAGACATTGGAATTAGTTTATATCTTGGCAATGAATTATATATCGACAGCGAACTAGATACTCTTTTAGCCAATAGGGAAATATGTAGCTTAAATGATTCTAGATATGTTCTTGTTGAGTTTCCTTTCAATGAGTATAAAAGAGAATATGATGAATATTTATACAATATTTCATTAGATTACAAAATTATCATTGCT
>CAVDDT010000078.1:0-2622 GCA_963607765.1 Paratractidigestivibacter sp.
GAACTGTCTTTGAAGTTTAAAGAAATCTCTAACGTTCTAATAATACAAATTACAGCAATCCCCGAGAACTGTCGCCATTATTATAGCATTAAAAGCCTTAATTCAAGGGGTTATAGAGCATGTTGGCTTGCGAATTTTATTAAAAAAGTTGTGTTTTTATCAGTAAAACCGCTTACTAATGATTGATTTTTTTCTGTTTGATACACAATATTTCTTAATACATAGGGATGAAAACAATAGATTAAGTCATTAATTTGTCGTCTACTTATTTCAATATATTCCATAAAATCTTTATTAGATTCTATAAGCATGTAATCAATAAATTCTTTATCTCTAGAAATAATAGATTCATTTTTTATTAGTAATAATATGTTTTTATTTTCTTTTAATGAAGCAAGCCAGTCATTAACTTCTTCATTTACGTCAAAGTCTATATAAGCTATGCAGTATTTTTCTCTATTCACATAGAATAGCAAATTATATAAAGCCATATACATCTTTTGTTCAGATAATTCTTCAGCATCAATTGAAATAGATTGAAGAAATCTACTGATATCAAAATCATCAATCATAAATTGAAGATCACAATTTAAGTTTTGTTGCATTATTTTCTTTAGCTTATACATGCCTTGATCAGTTAAGAGTTCAATTATTTGTTCTCTCAACATTTCGATAGATTTAAACATTTCTTGATTATTTTCGATAAATTCAGAAAATTCACTATTTATCAATGTCTTTGGTTTAAACTCAAAAATTTGTTTTAAATCTATATCTCTAGGTATATAAACAAAAGAAACGTCATCATATTTAATTAAATCATCTTCAGCATCTACAATTACACATTTATTTTTCTTCCTATTAACAAAATAGCTAGTCAAGCAATCTATCATATCGTTTAAATAATCGCTTGCAATTGAGCATATTCCATTTTCTATAGGAATGATATAAATGTTTTCATCACTTTTTATTTTCATTATTCATACCTCCTATGACCAATATTCGGTTTGTAGTTGTAATTGATTCTTGTAAACTGTGAGATTCATTTATATTAATGATTTTTTGAAATTGATTTTCAGTTATAGCCATCAATCGAATATCGCCTGTGTCTGGTGAACTTAACTTAACTCTTTTTATTTCTGTTTGAGCAGAATCGTTATTAATGCATAACTTGCTATAAACGGAATATTGAAGTCTTAAGTATCCTTCTCCGGTTAAAAATTTAATAAATTTACGATATTCTCTTTTATCTTTTTTGCTTTCCGTCGGTAAATCAAAGAATAGCAATACTCTCATAAATCTTCCACCAAGATTTATCATTCTTCTCTTATGCCTTTAGACAAATCAATCCTTAATACATCGTTTCTTTTTTCATCAAGAAACCCTATATAAGAGTCGATTACATCCTCAATGCCATCGCACAGCCTTATCCATTTATTGTCTATATTGACTTTATAGTTTAGTATTTCTATCATTTCTTTTTTCAAGAAAGTATCAAACTTATCAGAAATGTTGCAAATAGTCCAAATATCAACTATTACCCTAAACGTTTCAATAAAGTCATATGTAAGGTTAAATGGATTCGCTTCACCTATATGGTGGATTCCAAGCTGCGTTAATAGCCCTCTAGAAGCGATGCACTTAGAAATGTAACTAGCAATAATCTTATATCCATAATTCAAAGAATAATTATGAATATCAGAGTCATCATCTCTAGCAAATTTAGTGCCAAATATACACATAAAATAAAATTTAGCCGCAGCCGCTTCTCTATTTGTTTGATCGTCATTATAAACGGAATTTTTATAGATAGTTAACTGTTCAATTTCTTTCTTTTCTTTTGACAATAAAGTCAAAACTTCAATTTCGCTTTGAATTTTGTTTTCAACTATAATTTTCCAAAGCTTTTTCTTTCTGGTTAATTTCCATTCTATCTGCTTGTTTAATTGCTTAAAAACAAGAGAATGGGAATTAAAAGCTTGAAAGATACCTATTGGATCATTACGTTCATCACATATTATTACATTTATATTATTTTCTACTAATTGACTTAGAAGCGGAATAGTCATAACTACTTTACTGTGTGAAAAGATAACGGTGTCTATATCACACAGCGGAATAGATTGATACTCCTCCCCTATTGTTATTTTCATCCTATTAACAGTCAAAGACGCCTTACATTCGCTGCCAATAATAACTGTTTTCCAGCCCATAAACTATCATTTATACAAAAATAAAACGACCACAATTGGCCGTTTTTGATAGTTTTTAAATTATTTAATTCTCTTAGGAATTGCAATAATTTGTAATATTAGAACATCTTTATTATAAATCATTTCTAGATATCTGCCAACTGAATTTTTCTTTAGTAACTTTTTTATACTTTCCAGGAATTGGCGTGCTTATTACAAAGCCACCATCAGCATTCACAAAAGTTTTTACGCCTAATATATCATACTTTAATTTGACATATTGGGCATCATTATCATTACCCCTTTTATCTATTCCGGATCCAATTACCGGCATGTATTGACCATCAATTGTTGGCGGAGTTCCAAATCTGTTTATAATTAGCGTTAAATAGGCGAGATGATTTGATAATTCAACAATATTTTTATCATTTTT
>CAVDDT010000079.1:0-2294 GCA_963607765.1 Paratractidigestivibacter sp.
CCCTAGAGCTGAGAATAAACCAATAGTAGTCATAATTGGTTTAGACAAAGGCACAACAATTTTTGAATAAATTGTAAAATCCCTCGCTCCATCTAACCTTGCTGCTTCAATTAATGAATATGGAATATTTGTGTTGAAATAGTTTCTTACTAATAATACATTCATTCCACTCATTAATGTTCCTGGCAACAAATAAGCCCAAAGTGTATCTTTGATTTTAAATAAACGTGTCCAAACAATGTAACTTGCTGTAATTCCACCATTAAACAACATTGTGAAGAAAAGAATAAAGGCAATCACATTTCTTGCTTTAAAATCCTTTCTTGATAAAGGATATGCAAATAACGAAGTAATAATTAAACTAGCGATTGTTCCTACAACAGTGACGATAATTGTTAACCCATAGGCCCTTAAAATCGTAGCTCTTTTTGCCCACATGAATTGATAAGCAGAAGTAGACCACTCACTTGGAATAAAGCGATATCCTTTTACTAAGCTTGCTTCAGAAGAAAAGGAAACATTAATCATTAGTATAAGTGGAACAACACAGAAAATAGTTAAAAGAATCATTACAATCAAAGCACCATAATGAAATCCCTTTTCGCCTTTCATCAATAATATTTTATTTTTGTTTTTAGCCATATAATTCCCCTTTTCTTAGAATAAAGAGTTTTCTGGATTTACTTTCTTAACAAATAAATTAGAAACTAAAACAAGTACAAAACCAATCACAGCTTGAAATACACTGGCAGCCGAAGACATACCTACATTGTTATTAACCATTAATGCACGGTAAACAAAAGTATCAATTGTTTGAGTAGTGCTATATAGCATACCATTGCCCAGTGGTATTTGATAGAATAATCCAAAATCCGAATTAAATATTCTTCCTACTGAAAGTAGTAGCATCATAGTTATCATTGGTTTTAACAATGGTAAAGTTATATATTTTATTTGTTCCCATTTTGTTGCACCATCAATACGCGCAGATTCATATAATCCTTTATCAATTCCACCGATTGATGCCATATAAATAATGGAACTCTGTCCAGCATTTTGCCAAATATGAACTATTGTTAAAATGATAGGCCAATATTTAGCTTCTGTATACCAACTAATTGGGTTGTCAGTAAATACAACTGTATTTAAATAACCATATGCATTTGATAAGAAAGCATAAACAATAAAAGACAAAATTACAGCTGAAACCATCGAAGGAAAACAAATTACTGGTTGAATAACTTTAGCAATCTTTCTTTTAGCAATCTCGTTCATGCATAAGGCTACAAATACCGCAATTACTAAATCCATTATTATCCATACAGCGTTATATAAAACTGTGTTTCTTATCATGATAAAAGCATCTTTTGTTTTAAACAAATACTCAAAGTTGCTAAATCCAACCCATGGGCTAGCTAAAATACCTTTGGCATAATTTATTCTCTTAAAAGCCAATAAAATTCCAAACATTGGAAGATAATTATTACATATCAAGTATAAGATGCCTGGCAACATCATTAGATATAATGGAACATCATTCTTAAATCGCTCTTTTTTTTCTAGTTTTCTTTGTTGAGCTAGTATATCATCAAATTCTGATACTTTTTTTTCACTACTCTTCATAGACTATTCCCCTTTTATATCTTAAGTTTATAAAAAGCAACTACTTTATAGCATTTAAAAAAATACAATCTATTTTCTATTTTCTAATCACTTAATATTTGAATAATGAAAGCTATCGCGTTTTCTAAATTAACACCATTGCTTGTTGCACCAATTATTACATCATTGTGGTAATATCCTGCTTTATGTATAATCGAATCACTATGTAAAATAATTCCTCCAACTATTTTTTGATTATTAGAATCTTCATAAATATATAAATCATCCTTGTGTTTATCTAATAATTCCCCATCAATTAATAATGAAAGATCACAAAATGCATCTTTGCTTGCAAAAGTGTCAAAATACTCTTTAGGGCCAACAAACAAATCTAGATCAGTTAAAGAAAATAGAGCATTAAGCACCTGCAAAGTTTCGCCATCTTGTCCATCATCTAAACCTAGGCTTAAATATGAATTGACATCTACAATTTTATTTTCCGTGTCTATATTTGCTTTACTTAGCTCATCGATAAAAATACTTTCATCTACTTCTACAATTGATGAATCATTATTAAGTAAAACTACATATAGTATTTCTTGTTTTTTTCCTATAGTCGAAAAAATTGTTGCTATTATTATAAAGAAAATTAAAATAATAGACACAATAGGAATTTTGTAATAATCCCATAA
>CAVDDT010000080.1:0-2198 GCA_963607765.1 Paratractidigestivibacter sp.
TACTATTATAGATTAAAAATCATTCTTATTCGCATTTTAATACTACTCATCATAAATTCAAGAAAAATAAAATAGGTATTAGTTTTCTCGGAATTGAAATTAAATGGCTTTCATATAAGAAATGTAAAACTATGTGCATTATCACATTTCCACATCATTATCACGCTTTGTGAATTTAAAAAAGTTTCTTGCTCCTGTATAACAACACAGGAGCAAGAAATCATTTTATTTAATCTTCTACCCATACCTTTTCATATACTGCTTCATGGTGGATAGTTTCAGCGTCATGATGGACAACTTTAGTTTCAGCTTCATGCTCAACAAAGCTATACTCAGCAGGATGCTCTGTTTCCCATATTTCTGTTTTTACACAAATTGGTTCATCATAAGGTGTGAAAACGTAATAATCATATGACCAATGACATTCAATATCGGCATTTGGATCAGAAAAGTGATTATCGCATAGCCATATATATGATTCGCCCACTAGTCCACAGTTGCCACACTTTGCCCAACATTCTACTATTGGACCCCAACAAACACAGTGGGTATATTCTTCATCATATGCTTCTTTAATTAGTTTTTGTTCAACCCAGCCTTCTTGGATTACGACTTCTTCATCATATGCTGGAATTACTTCATCATAGGCTTCTTGAACACAAATCATTTCATAATGTCCAGTTTTTTTAGTTTCAGTATTTGCTGTGTTATTTTCTTTTGCTTTAGTATTAGATTCTTCGTTAGTATCAGAGTCTTGCACATCTACTTCATCTGTTTCTTCTACAATTTGTTTAGTGATATTAATTGAAGTAGTAAAAGTGCCATCATCATTTGGTAAAAGCATATTTGCTTGCGAACCGTTATCGGAATTAGAAAAACGAATTTCAACAGGTGTATCGTTATTGTTGAAGATGATTGAAAAATCATAGGCATCAACATCAGATACAACAATTTCACCAATATTGCCATTAGAGTCACTAACTTCTGGATAAGTGATTTCAAATTGGAAGTAAGAATCTTCTATTGCTTCAGATAGCCAAGTTCCATCATATAGACCACTTTCTAGATTTGCTTTAATTTTCTCATGTCTTGTTTGACCTTGTATAGTAAATAACTTAGCTTGAAGCTCAATTTGTTTACCATAGTTATCTTTTAAGTAAACTATAACATTGTGTTCACCAGCGGTTTTATAATTGGCTTTGTCTTCATCTACTAATTCAAACCAAACAGATGATTTATCACCATATGCTGAAAAGTCTACATATTCCTTAATGTCAAAAGACTCAGTATTTTCGTAGATTATACCTTGTGAGTATTCTGACTTTAAGGTAAGTGTTGGCTCAACATAATCTTCTGGTAGTTCAACTTTTTGCTTATTTGTACTAGTAAAGTTATCTAAGATGTTATCTAAGTAACCTCCCTTATAAGCAAAAACACCAGCAGCGACTAAAACGATTAAAATAATAGATACGATAATTAATGGGGCTTTCTTATTGTTTTTTTGATTCATAGTTATTTCCTTTCCTTTAACGATTGTCATTGGCTAATAGTACTAACCAGACAATTCTTGCAGGTTTTTTATTTATAAGTTATATTTGATTCTGGCAAATGAGAAAATAGTGTTCTTTCTATATAGTACATGTCACATTTTTCTACTTCTCCGTTGTCAACAAATAGAATAGTTGGCATAGATTCAACACCATATTCTTTAAAAATTTCATATGATATATTCATATTAATTAGATATATTGGTATTAAACCGCCCTTATTAATATATTTTATGACTGATTCTGCAATATTATTACATCCAGAACACATTGGACTAGAGAAGAATAAGAAATATGTTTCATCTTCAATGGTATTGATATCAGTTATTGTATATTTCTCATATAATCCATCAATATCGATTTCTTCTGTTTCTTTTGTGACATTTTCTGTATTATCTGTATTAATTATTGTATCTTCATTATTTGGTTCGATTTTATCCTGCTCTTTTGAAGTGGAACAGCCAAATAACATAGTGGTTAAAATAAGAATGATAATTTTTTTCATAGTTACTCCTTACTGCCTACTAGCATGTACAGAAACTTCACCGTATTTATATCCATACTTTTAAAGTGTAGATATCATGATTACATGTAACAAAAAACGAGTTAATGAACTCGCTAAAAATTAATATTATTATCAATATTATTAAT
>CAVDDT010000081.1:0-2134 GCA_963607765.1 Paratractidigestivibacter sp.
CTATTAGAATCGATACTATTATCAGCGTGCGCATCAATACTTTGGGCAGCTTCATATGAGAATAAATAATAGTTATATTCACATAGTGCATTTAATTTGTAGGCAACATCTAATGCGCCGGTTCCTTCTTTATTTTCTAATTCATTATTTTCTAAAGAAGCAATAATTTGATCTAAAATATATAAATTATCTAGATAGCCAACATGCTTAACAACAACATCACTTGAAAATTCAATGCCCACAAAATAGTCTTGTACTTGTTTGAAAATACTTAATACTTTTTGATTGTATTCTCTTCCTTCTTCACGAATGGATTCTTTTTTTGATTCGCTTGCATTGTTATAGCGAGAGTTGATGTCATCGCCTTTTTCTTTTAGTTCGGTAGTAAATGTTTTAAAGCCTTCAAGTGCTAAATTCCAATCATCAAGAGAAACACCTGCCTCTGTTGCGTATTCTTCATCAAAGCTTTCTAGCAAATCATTATATGTTTGTGTGAAATCTAAAGTCATTGCAGGCAATTGGTCGATTATAATGGCTAAAGATCCATAAACACCAATATTGCCTTTCATTGTTTTTTCATCATATGTTGAAGTATCATCACTTTCTGTATGATAGTGAAGCTGCGACCATGAATATTCATCTTCAGAAGCTACATCAACGCAGGTATCTGTAGTGTTTAAGAAATAGGGAACACCAGCTCCTCTATAGGTAACGCCATCTTCCATGGTGCTAGTATCAAAGGTTTGAGCTAGTATGCCATTGCCAAATCCACTTGCGGCACTATCCAATATTCCACTTTCAACCATTTCTTGTACAAAGCTTGAGTATTCAGGTACACAGCTTACAACAAAAGTATCGTTGCCATCGTCAAATGCGCTAAGTTCAAAATTGAATAAAGCCAAAGTTTTGCTAGCCCAATCAGGATGATTTGTATATATGCATTCATAGGCACCACGAGTCCAATCGAATTCTGTTCCACTAGCTTCCCATTCTTCTGCACCGTGGGCAACAACGACAATATCGTTTTCTGGCATATATCCGCTGTCAATCATTGCCATAGCCATTGACATGGCTGTAGAAATAGCAGAACAGTCATCTTGGAATCCTGTAAAATACATATCATAATGTCCGGCAAAGATAATTTGCTGGTCATGATTTTTGCCTGGAATATAGCCGATAACGTTATAGCTTGTTCCTCCATCAATCACCATTTCACTATCTACTGTTAATGCGCATATATTATGACCTGCTTCTATTTCTTTTGCTAAAGCTTTATATTCGTTCATTGTAATAATTACAGTAGGCATGATATCTTCACAACATACATCCTGAATTTGGTGATTGTCATCACTATATCTTCCATATCCATCCAAATCATATGTAATTAAGGCAATCGCCCCATGCGAATATGCTTCATAGATATAGCCATCAATCCAAGACTCGTTATATTGATCTACACCAACTAGTGCGATTTTTCCTTCTACATCTAAATTTTCATAGTCTTCTTCAAATCCTGTACCACAATCCACTATTTCTGCAGTGATACCATTTTCATCGGTTCCGTTAACCATATAAGATACCGGCTCTAAAGAAAGATTTGAACCTTCAAGTGTTAAAGTAGCGCCATTAAATTGCCATTTATCTACTGTTATAGGATCCATAGTAACGTTTTCAAGTCCTATATTTTCCATTTCTTGGGCAATGAATTCGGCGGCCTTGTTTTCTGCTTGAGAGCCACTTGTTCTAAAACCTAGAGCGTTGTCGTGCATAGAAGTGTCTATAGATAATGTTTCTGCCAATTGATATGCATATTCCATGTCAATTGCATTTACATAGTTTTCAACATCTTCTTTGTAAAAAGCTGATGTTGAATCACTTACATTGCTTTCTGTAGAACAGCCAGCAAGCAGTACAATGCAAATAATGCCCAAAACTATTTTTCTGATCTTTTTCATTATTGTTCCCCCCTTATCATAAAAAAGACAGGTGTATTTAATCACCTGTCAAAAATATCTTTATAATAAAGTCCTTCCTATACAAGAAATCGCTTCTTATTGACCATTTCATAAGGCTATAAATACAACTTTACAAAACTGAGCTTTTAACTCAATCAATAAGGGTGAATACCCTTCTG